>JAEXGX010000210.1 GCA_023450535.1 Pseudomonadota bacterium
GTCAAGTACAGTGCTCTCCAGAGCCGTATGGAAGAGCTCGTACGCACCGAAAAGATGGATATGGATCTTGACACGTTTGTGTCTCTCAACCGTATCCGAACCCGCATCGACATTGAAGTGCGCACGGGCATGACTTCCTTCAGTATGATTTCTCCGCCCGAAATGAAAGATTCCCTCATCAAGCTTTTGAACGAGACCCTGGCCAACCTTGAAGAATTGGGCAGAACCTTCCGCTTGCCGGAGGATCGCGCGGCCTTTGCCGAAATGCTTAAATTGTATTCGGAATTCGTCGAATTGGCCAAGCAATATCTTAATATACAGGCTGAGGTGGGGGCTATCCAGGTTGAGGGAACCAATGAGGTGAATTCCATACTGGAACTGGTCACAGAATTGTCGGAGCGCGGCACCAGAGCTGTACAGGATGCGAGCGCCACAGCTGATGTTGTGGCGCTGGGTGTTGCCGCGCTGGCTCTGGTGTGTGGCATTGCCGTTGCTCTGTTCATCAGCACCAACGTCAACCGCCAGTTGGGTATTGATCCCGGCGAACTGGCTGTCCTTGCCGATCGTGTGGCCGAGGGAGATTTTGATATTGATGATGGTTCCCGGCATGTCGGGGTGTTCAATAACTTGGTGAAGATGGTTGCCATCCTTAAAAAGAATATCGACGACGCGCAGGAACAGGCCGAACATATCCGTGAGGAGTCACAGAAAACCGTGCAGGCCATGGAAGCGGCAACCAAAGCCAGCGAAGAAGCTCTGGCGCGGCGCAACAGTATCCTCGCCGCCGCAGATCGTCTTGGGGCAGTAATCAGCGTGGTTTCCTCCGCATCGCAGCAGCTGGCCGCCCAGATTGAACAGTCCGGCCGTGGTGCGGAAGAACAGGCCGCGCGCATGCAGGAAACATCCGTTGCTATGGACAAAATGAATGGCACGGTACTTAAGGTTGCCCGTAATGCCGGCAAGGCTGCTGAGGTTTCATCCGAGACGAGACAGCGGGCCGAGGCCGGAGCCGCTGTCGTTCATAATGCCGTGGCCAGTATTCAGGATGTGCAGCGTCAATCCATCCAGCTGAAAGAAGATATGGGAGTACTGGAAGGGCATGCCCAATCCATAGACAATATTATGGCGGTGATTTCCGATATTGCCGACCAGACCAATTTACTTGCCTTGAATGCAGCAATTGAGGCCGCCCGGGCTGGTGACGCCGGACGGGGATTTGCCGTGGTGGCGGATGAAGTGCGCAACCTGGCGGAAAAAACCATGGCTTCTACTTCTGACGTGGCCTCTGCCATTCGCGCTATTCAGGAGAGCGCTGTAAAGAGCGTTCAGCGGCTTGATGCGGCGGTGCAGACAATTTCGCAGGCCACGGATCTGGCCTCGCAATCCGGGGACGCTCTCGGTGCGATTGTGACCATGGCGGAAGATACGGTGGCGCAGGTGCGCGCCATTGCTGCAGCCAGTGAAGAGCAAGCTGCTTCGAGCGGGCAGATCACGCAGTCTGTCAACCAGGTGGCCACGATTTCCAGTGAAACAGCAGAAGCCATGCGGCAGTCCGCAGAAGCTGTTTCCGAATTGGCCCGGCAAACTCAGGCTTTGGGGACTCTGGTCATGGAAATGAAGCAGAGCTAGGTTTATATTTCAGAATAAAATTGCCCGGCGTGGTTGCAGGATACACGCAAGCGGAAAAGCGGTGCAGCGCAGAGGCTGGAGCGTCGGGTTTTGGTAGTTTGAGCTTTTTTATCCTTATCTTTTGGGGTAATTGGATAGCTGCCATGCCATAATTACTCCTTGGAATATATGGGAAATAAAAAAGCCCTATTGATCCTTTAGCATGGAGAAATTATGCAAAAAGCTTCATGGCCATGCAAAAAGCGTGAAACATGGGGGCATGTTTCACGCTTTTTGCACATGTATAACAGCTCTTAAAACGCTTAATGAAGATTGAAGTGAAATTAAATGGATATATGTAACTTGTTGCAGATATTATTATATCTATGCAAATAATATCTGTTTTTAGAGAAACAGCCTCCTCTGTGTTCGTATTTTACTTTTCCGGTTTCAACGGTCCATAAAAATAAGATGCCGTAGCGCCGCCATCGATTAAAAAGTCCGCCCCGGTGATAAACGCGCCTTTATCACTCATAAGCAACTCCGCGACATTGGCAATTTCATCGGCTGTTCCGGGACGACCTGCCGGACACTTGGCAAACATATTCTTGTAAAAATCGCCTCGCGGGCCATTGAATTCATCAAGAGCCAGCGGCGTCACCACAATGCCGGGGGAAATGGAATTGATTCTTGCTCCTCTGGTTCCCCATTTGACGGCTTCGGCCATGACCCTTTTCACGTTGCAGCGTTTCGCCATCTGATAGGCGTGCAGGGTATCCCTGATGTTTTGGGGCTGAAGGACTTCAAGGGCAAGCAGTTCTTCAGCAGGGGTTGTCGCAAGCTGTTCATCGACTTCCACGCTGAGAGCGGGCATCCGATGGCCGGACTGGCTCGAAATGGTTACGCCGACCCCGCCTTCCCTGATGACCTTGCCGACCTCCTCCAGCAAAACGGCCGTACCGTACAAATCCACTTTCAAAATAGCTTCGATGGGGGCTTGGCTGGGAGAAACGCCCGCCGCGTTGACGAGCATGGAAATGTCTCCATATTTCTGCGCCTCGCGGATGAGGTTTATGATGGATTCCCTTGAGGAAAGATCCATTTCCACGGGCACAGCATCAAATCCGGCTTCATTCATGACAGTGCAGATGGCGAGGGCATTTTCTCTCTTTTTGTCGCCGATCACGATTTTTTTGCCGTAGCCCATCCTGCGGGCAATCGCCATGCCTATCTGTCCGGCACCGGTCAAAATCATCACGTCTTTCATGGAAGTTCTCCTGTGTGATTACCTGAAGGTAATGGTTACATGTTCGCTGGAGGTTTCTTTCAGCCGTTGTGTTTTGTGGGGACTGTTCGCAATGCGTAAAGTCCGATGCCTCCTGATATGGTTAAAAAGACAATGCCGAGCGACAGGATGAATGCAAACGTCGTAGCGTCGGCCAGGATGCCCCAGGCTCCGGCCATGAGAGCCCCTCCGGCAGCCAGGGCGATGGAAACGTTGGAATATATCTGCGCGTAATCTTTACTGCCGAAGACGGCGCGAACCAGCATGGGTGTTTGTACGGTCACGCCCGCATACGCCCAGCCGAACAAAAAGCCGCCGCCCGTAACAGTCAGAATCCCCGTATGTCCCATGAGCAGCAGCGCCAACCCGATGATGCCGCACGCGACGGTAGTAGTAACGCCAAGGACATGATTTTTATCGTTGATCATACCCAGCATGACCTTGCCGACAGTGACGCCGACCATGACCGCCGAAGCGACAAAGGAAGCCTGCTCCAGCGTATAGTTCAGGCTGGTCACATAGTTCGGTATGAACAGGTTCAGGGTGGAGACGGAAATCATCAGAAAGGCGAAGGCCATCATCCCGTAAAAGGCGGGCATCTTGATCGCTCTGGCATATTCGACGCCGGAAGGGGCAATGGCGGCCGTTTTCCGGTTTTCCTCGCCATAGGGCGACGCCCCTTTATCTTCGGGGTAATCCCTCAACAACAGGCCGAGGACCGGCGTAACCAGCAGCAGAATAACGGAGCCGAAAATGCCGTATGTGGTTTTCCAGCCGTAGGTTGTGATCAGATATGCACCCACGGGATTGAACAAAATTCCCCCAATGCCTGATGCGGCGCTGCACACCCCGATGAAGAAACCGACCCTTGCCTTGAACCAACGGTTTATCAGGGTTGGAAAGCTGAGGTAGAGCAGGAAGGCCAGTGTGATGCCGATGACGCTTCCCGCGATATAGAACTGCCATACGGCTGTGAAGAACGACATGGCGATGAGGCAAAGCCCCAGGACAGCGGAACTGAGCGTCAGCAACATTCTTGCGCTGAACCTGTCCATCAGTTTTCCGGCCACGGACATTGCCAGTGTTGAAGCCAGGTAATTGAAAGACATATAGAGTCCGAATGTTCCGACTGAAACGCCGAGGCCTTCGCTGACGGGATGGTAAAAGATGCCTGCGCAACTCATGACCAAACCGACATTGATCCCCATAATCAGGCAGCAACACAAAACGATGACGTAGCCGTAATGGACATCGCTACACTTTTTCATACTATTTCCAATGCCTAAGAAAACAGATAGATTGGGAAAGCCCGAATCGGGATTTCGCAGGGCCGCCTTGGGCGGCTCCTGCCGTCGTTCCCCAGCGCAAACCGGTTTTATTGGCTCTTCAGGGGGGCTTCGACTTCCGAAAGTTCCATAAGCCCCGGGCGTAAGCGCGTGCCGTGTACGGTAATGCCGGAAAGCGCCTTATTGAAGTCATCGAGTTCGGCGGCGCTGAACGACACCCGGACAGCTCCCAGGTTTTCATCAAGGTGCGCGATGTTCGTCGTGCCGGGGATGGGAACAATCCAGGGCTTCCGGGCCAGCAGCCAGGCAAGCGCGATTTGGGCGGGCGTTGCGTTTTTCCGTTGTGCCCATTGTCGCAACAGGGTGATCATCGGCATGTTGGCTTTACGGGCTTCCGGAGTGAAGCGCGGGTTGCTCAGCCGGTAATCGGTATAGCCTGGCTCGTCGAACCGGGTCTTTTCATCAATGGAGCCGGTAAGGTAGCCGACGCCCAGAGGGCTCCAGGGCACCAGCCCGATGCCCAGTTCTTCGCAGACGGCCAGCATCCCCCTCTCGGGATCGCGCGTGAGCAGGGAATATTCATTTTGCACGGCTGTGATCGGGCAAACGGCATGGGCGCGGCGCAACGTCTGCAAGCCCGGCTCGGAAAGGCCGAAATGTCCGACTTTTCCCTCGGCAATCAAATCCCTGACCGTTCCGGCGACCTCTTCAATGGGAACCTTGGGATCAACCCTGTGCTGGTAGAG
The DNA here is from genome assembly GCA_023450535.1 of Pseudomonadota bacterium. GTDB lineage: Bacteria > Desulfobacterota > Desulfovibrionia > Desulfovibrionales > Desulfovibrionaceae > Mailhella. The sequence continues at coordinate 4,926 of JAEXGX010000210.1, forward strand.
GAGGTCGATATGATCCGTTCTCAGGCGCTAGAGCGAAGCCTCCACGACATTCCGGATGTGCCGGGGGCGGCTGTCCAGCCCACCCGTGCGGCGTCCCGTCGCGTATTCGATTTCCCAGCCGAATTTCGTGGCGATCACGACCCGGTTCCGGCAGGGCGCAAGCGCCTCCCCGACCAGCTCTTCATTGACGAACGGGCCATAGACTTCGGCGGTATCGAACAGGGTGACCCCGCGATCCACCGCCGCATGGATGACCCGGATCATGTCCTTCGCATCGCGAGGAGGATTGTAGTTGCCGCTGTTCATCGACATGCAGCCCAGCCCGAGAGCGGAGACTTCAAGCCCTCCCAGACGCCGCATGGGGAATGCGGCGGGGGCGACCTGCCCGGTGAAGGCCCGTACCGGAGATGACGCCAGCACGGCCATGCAGAAAAGCCCTTGCAGCATGTTTCTCCGGCTGAAAGTGATTCCCTTGTTCATACGCACGGTTGCATCATTTCGAGGTGCCATTTCTGCCTGCCTTTCTGCCTGCCTTTCTGATTGTCATGTTCTCAGCGGTACGACGCCCGGTAAATGGCGACGCAGTCTTCATCGCTGAGCGGAACGCGGTCGCACTGGAACAGGAATCCCATCGTGTCTCTGGCGTTCCGGGCCATGTTTTCAAATTCATCCGGGGTAATGCCGTAGTCGGACATCCTGAGATCGGCCACACCGCATTCCTCCTGCAACTTCGCCAGCATGGTGATGAAACCCGCAGGGGCTTCGGCGTTTTCCATGCCCATCGCCCGCGCCATGCGTACAAAGCGCTCGTCGCAGACATGCAGGTTGATGAAGTGCGTGTAATACGCCTTGCTGATCATGATCAGACCCGCCCCGTGGGGGAGTTCCTGATGGAAGGCGGACATGGCGTGCTCAAGGGAATGTTCGCTGGTGCAGCGTCCCACGCACATCACCGTACCGGACAGCGTGTTGCCGAAGGCCACGCGCTCGCGGGCTTCCATGTCGCTGCCGTCCCTGACGGCACGGGCAAGATAGCGGCTTACGTTTTCGATGGCCGTTATCGCGTACATATCGCTCATCAGGTTCATACCGTTGGAAATATAGCCTTCCACGCTGTGGAACAGGGCGTCGAAGCCCTGATAGGCCGTCATCTTTGGGGGCACCGTGCGCATCAGCTCCGGATCGACGACGGCCAGAACCGGAAACAGGGCGTCATGGACGAAGCCCGATTTTTCGTGTGTTTCCGCATTGGTGATCACAGCCCCCGCATCCGTTTCGGAACCGGTTCCCGCCGTCGTCGTGATGGCCACCAGCGGAAGCGGAGCGACGGCCAGCGGTTTTCCCTTGCCGCTTCCGGACGGGATATAGTCCCAGAAATCGCCGTCATTGGTCGCCATGACCGCGATGGCCTTGGCAGCGTCCATGCAACTGCCCCCGCCCAGGGCCACAAGAAAGTCGCAGCCGTGCGCCCGCGCGAACGCGCCGCCCTCCATGACCGTCGATTTCAAAGGGTTTGGTTCCACTTTGTCGAAGACGGCGGTTTCCACGCCGGCACGGCGCAACTGTTCTTCGACCCGGTCAAGAGTGCCGTTGACTCTGACGGACTTGCCCCTGGAAATGACGAGCATGGCTTTCCTGCCGGGCAGTGTCTGTCCATGCAGATTTTGGAGTTGCCCTTGCCCGAAGAGCACCCGGGTGGGAACAAACATATTGAAACTCATGACAACACTCCTTTTGCAATGATGGCGGCGGGATTGATATGCGTCATCTCTGTTGTCGTTGGCTGAAACAGGACTCTTTCCTTGTTTCAGAGAGTAAGAGCATCGCGTTTCGGGAGGTAGATACAATTCTGCCCTATCCTTGCCTGTTCCTCTCTCGTGCGGCAACTTGATGCTGAAAGCGTCGGCAACGGCAACAAAGCGGCGCTCCTCAATGGAAGATGACATTGAGGAGCGCCGTAGATGGAAAGGAACGTATGTATGGAGAAGAAGGATATTTTCCCCAGTGGAATTGTATGGCGTTACACCGTAATCAGCTCATAGCGCCCGTCGCCCATGCCCAGAATTTTCATGAATTCCAGTTGGCGCAGGCCGGAGCGGGATTCGATGCGTTCCACAAGATCGTGCTTCTGCGCTTCGGGAAGCGCGTACACCATGTCGACGGAGGCTTGTTCCACCGCCGCCAGATCGGTTGACGCCAGAATGCCGAGATTCGGGCATTTGGGTTTCGCGGCGCTGAGCCCCGCGCAGTCGCAGTCCACGGACATGTTCATCATCAGGTTGATATAGGCGATGCGCGGCCCGAAATGATCGACGATGCCCTTGGCCGCTTCCACCATGTGCTCCTGAAAAAGTTCGCCTTTAATCCAGCCGTCGCCGTGCTGCTGGCGTTTCCCGGCGGGGGAGGCGCAGCCGATGGCGATGTTTTTCAGCGAACCCCCGTAGCCGCCGCTGGCGTGGCCCTTGAAGTGGGTATAGACCAGCAGGGAGTCGTAGTTGAGCAGATGCCTGTGGCCACAGTACAATCCGCGTGACTATGGGGCTGTGCGTTTAATCCTTGCCTGATACTCTCGCACTCCTGTTCAGGGCAGGAAAAATGTGCTACGCAGGAATTGAAAAGGTTTGCCATTCCAACGTATCCAAAATAATGGGCTATAAACATGACTGAATCGGAACGCGCGGAGTTGATGAAGGACAACAGTTTGTTGAAGGAACTGTTGCTGAAACGGATGCCGGAACCCGGAAAATGTTCCACCGCCGTGGAAGGCTTGTCCATGTCGCGGCGCGAATCGGACGTCCATGTGGAAAACTGTTTTTACAGGCCTTCCGTTGGACTGGTCGTTCAGGGAAGCAAGCGGTCGGTTGTAGGTTCCGACGAATACAGCTACGGCGAAAATCAATGTCTTGTGGTCAGCGTGGACATGCCGAGTTCTTTTTTTGCTTCCGGGGCCACTCATGAACGTCCTTTTCTGGCCATATCGCTCGATCTGGACAAATATCTGATCTCGCGGCTTGTCATGGAACTTCCCGCCGTTCCTGACGCCGGAAACGAATCCTGTAAAGGCGTGGGGGTTACGGACGCCACGCCCGATCTTTTGAATGCGTTTCTGCGCCTGGTCGAACTTCTGGAAAAGCCGGGAGAGGTGGCGTTTCTGGCCCCCGTCGTCATTCAGGAGATCCATTACCGGCTGCTTCTGGGGCCGCTGGGCAATAATCTGCGAAGGTTCAGCACCCTCGGCACGCAAAGCAACCAGATCGCTCAGGCCATCGCATGGTTACGGGACAATTATAAGGAACCGCTGCAAATCGAGACGCTGGCGCGCCGCGTCAACATGGGCACGTCGACCTTTCACCGGCACTTCAAGGAGGTTACCTCCCTCAGCCCCCTGCAGTACCATAAGCGCTTGCGCCTGTATGAAGCGCAGCGGCTCATGCTCACGGAAGATGCCGATGCCGCCGGTGCGGGGCTGGCGGTGGGTTACGAAAGTCCGACGCAGTTCAATCGCGAATACAAAAGGATGTTTGGGGAGCCTCCACGCCGTGACGTCATGCGCCGTCGCTGATCGTGGGTTCCCGTAGAACAACGGCCCGTCTTCTCCAAAAGGGGAAGGCGGGCCGTTGTCGGTCTAAGCGGAGAAACATCGTTGAAGGGCGGCCTTATTTCAAGGCCAGATACTCTTCATCGGATACAGCCTCCAGCCATTCGCTGGAGGCACCCTCGGCGGGAATCGCCACGGCCAGATGGGCAAACCAGCTGTCGGGAGCGGCTCCGTGCCAGTGTTTCACCTCCGGAGGGATCTGCACCACATCGCCGGGATGGAGTTCTTGCGCCTGTTCGCCCCAGGCCTGATAGTAGCCGCGCCCGCCGGTTACAAGGAGGATTTGCCCCCCCTTGTGATGAATGTGCCAGTTATTCCGGCAGCCGGGTTCAAAGGTGACGTTGCCGATGGCCACGCCCTGGGTAGACAACATGTTCAGATAGCTCTGTCCGACAAAATACTTGGCAAAGGCTTCGTTCTTGTCGCCCACCGGAAAAACGCCTACTTCGCGTACTTCCATGATTATGCTCCTTTTTTGACCAGATAGCGCAACCAGAGCCCGTCGCCCGCCAGTTTGTCCACGCTTTTCAGGGTAAAAGCCACGGGGGGCGTTTGCTGCAAATGACTGGATTTTTCAAACAGTGTGACGGTAGCGTTCTCTCCGTCGGCAACCGGCGCAAGAACGAGGCTCAATTCGTCAATGAGACCGGCCTGCAAAAATGACCAGTTGATGAAGCCGCCGCCGGAAACCATCAGCGTCTCGATCTGAAAAAGCTCTTTCAGCTTTTGGGACGCCAGCGCGCAGTCCAGATGCTCTTTCCCGGCAATGATGTAGGATATGTCCCTTTTCCGTCAGCACTTCGATCACATGCGCGGCCGGACGATCCGCATAGTGCAGTGTATTGGACTTCCAGCCGATTTTTCCGGAAGGATCGACGGAAATATAATGCATTGTTGCCCCATTCACCGCGACATAATCCCCGTCCGGCACCGGAGGGGCATTTTCGTCCAGTTCGGGCTTTTCGTAGAACGTAAAGTTTTCATCGGTGGTCACGCGCCCGCATAACCATGCCTGAGGATGATACGTTTCGTTTGTGCGCTCATATTCTTCGCTGAGACTGCCGGGCTGTCCATAAAGGGGCCGGTGATTTTACCGTCCAGCGCCGTCAGCATGTGGCATACGATGTAGGGTCTGTTCATGCGCTTTCCTTTTCTGAACGGCGGGGTGTTCCGCCCCGGAATGCTGTTACTTGCCGTTATATTGTGCGTCGGTCACGGGGTCCAGCCATTCCACAACCTTGCCGGGCTCCTTTTCCTCGCAGATGGAGATATGGGTCATGGACGTGGTCGGCGAAGCCCCATGCCAGTGCTTGACGCCCACAGGGCAGATGACGACGTCTCCGGCTTTGATTTCCTGTACCGGTTTGCCCCACTCCTGTGTGCGGCCCACGCCGGAGGTGACGATCAGAACCTGTCCCACGGGATGGATATGCCAGTTGGAGCGCGCGCCGGGCTCGAAGGTCACGCTGCCGCCGCTGGAGCGCATCTCGTTGTTGGCCGGGTAGAGGGGATCAATACGGACGTTGCCGGTGAAGATTTTGTCGGAGCCCTTGATGACGGCTTGTTCGCCGTTTCGGATGATGGTTTGTCCCGCGCGGTCCGGTTCGGCGGATACGGCGGGCGAGGGGAGCATGCCGATGGTGACGGCCAGAGCCAGAGCCATGGGAGCAAGGCTTTTCATTTGTTTTCTCCTCAACATTTCTGGATATTGATGGGGGGATCATAGCCAAGCCAAAAACGGAACGGCAGATACGATCCTCTTCTTTTTTTGCCTGATTCTACCGCACCTGGTTTATTAAGAACTCTTACACCGTTTTGATGAGCCTTGCGTGACGACATACGCTCCGGCAATAACCAGCGCGGCGGCTATTGGCTTGTCCCATGTAAACGTATCCTGACCGATGGCTATGGCGGCGATTGCCGCCACGACGGGTTGCAGGTTCGTCGTATTTGCCACAGACTGTCTCGGGAGCCGGTGCGAAAACTTCCGGGCCAATCGCGTGAAAAGGACGGGAAGACCGGAACCCTTTCCAAAGGTTCTCAGCAGCTCCATAACCGCATTCAGCTTCAATCAAGGTTATCCGTGTTTCAAATACTTTCCGGTGATGCTGTTCGGATTGGTTGCCACCGCATCGGGTGTGCCGGTGGCGACAATGCGTCCCCCAGCCTCACCTCCGCCCGGCCCCATGTCGACGAGATAATCCGCATTGGCAATGACGTCCAGATCATGTTCGATCACAATAACCGTGGCACCGTTGGCAACCAGACGATCAAAAACCGCCAGCAACGTGCGGACATCCAATGGATGCAGGCCGATCGTCGGTTCATCAAACACAAAGACCGTATCTTCCTGCCGCCTGCCCATTTCCGAGGCCAGCTTCAAACGCTGGGCCTCGCCGCCGGACAGACTGGGCGTCTCTTCTCCGAGAGTGAGGTAGCCGAGTCCCAAGTCCTGTAACACCCGCAGTCGCGAGCATACTGTTTTCAAGTCGGCGCACGCGGTCAGGGCGTGATTCACATCCATATCCATGACTTCGGGCAGAGAATATCCCTCGCCCGCCGCAGTGCCGCGTTTGACGCGATTGGCCGCTGCCGCGTATCTGGATCCCCTGCAGTCCGGGCAGGGAATATCCACATCGGGCAGAAACTGCACATCAAGGCTGATACTGCCGGTTCCGTCACACGTCGGGCAGCGCAGTTTACCGGTGTTATACGAAAAATCGCCCGCCTTATAGCCCATGGCCCTAGCGTCCGGGGTTCTTGCGTACACCTTGCGCAGTTCGTCATGTACATTGGCATAGGTGGCGACGGTGGAACGCACATTGAGGCCAATTGGCGTCGCATCAATCAGCTTGACCTGCCGGATGCCCTCAGCCTTGATTCCGTGAATATGGTCGGGGAGCTTTTTCCCTTCAAGCATGGCCTCCAAACCCGGAATCAGGCTTTCCAGAATCAGCGTTGTCTTGCCGGAGCCGGACACGCCGGTCACCACGGTCAGCCTCCCTTTCGGGAGATCAACCTCCAGCGGTTTGACGGTATGGATCGCGCCGGCGGAAAGGTGGATTTTCCCCAAAGCGAACAGTGCGTCCGCATCCGCCTGTTTCCGCACACGAGGGGAGATCTTGCCGGAGAGGAACGGGCCAATCTGGGAAGCGTTGTTGTTTTTTATGTCCGCAATGCTTCCTTCCGCAATCACCTGTCCGCCGTCCGCGCCTGCTTGCGGGCCCATCTCCACAATCCAATCCGCCTGTGAGAGAACCTGCGTGTCGTGGTCGACCACAACGATGGAATTGCCGTCAGCCATCAAATCGCGCATCACACCAGTCAGGCCCGCAATATTGGAGGGATGCAGTCCGATGGACGGTTCATCCAGCACGTAGAGCACGCCGGTTGTGCGGTTGCGCACCGCGCGGGCAAGTTGCATTCGCTGGCGTTCGCCGGTGGAAAGTGTGGAGGTGGCGCGGTCAAGGGTCAGATACCCCAGCCCCAGCTCCATCAGCCGCTTCGCGATGGTCTGGAAGGAGGCGCAGATTGCCTCGGCCATAGGCCGCAGGTCGCCCGGCAGGGAATCCGGCACGCCTGCCACCCATGTCACCAGCGCACTCAATGGCATGGCGCAGGCGGCATCCAGCGAAATCCCCCGCAGACGCGGCTTCCGTGCCGACACGGAAATCCGGCGGCCTCCGCAGTCCGGGCAGACGCCCTGCCGCAGAAATTTTTCCACACGCTTCATGCCCTTTTCGTCTTTCACCTTGGCGAGCGCGTTTTCCACGGTATATGTGGCATTGAAATAGGTGAAATCCAGCTCTCCGGCCTGATTGCTGCCGTTCTTCGGCTTGTAGAAAATATGCTTCTTTTCGGCGGGTCCGTGAAAAACGATCTCGCGTTCCCATTCGGTCAGTTCCGAAAACGGCACATCGGTGCGCACCCCCATGGCCCGGCATACATCGGTCATCAGCGACCACATCAGGGTATTCCATGGGGCGACCGCGCCCTCATCAATGCTCAGGGATTCATCCGGCACCAGCGTCGTCGGATCAACCGTCCGCACCACGCCTGTTCCACCGCAGGTGCGGCAGGCTCCCCGGGAGTTGAACGCCAGCTCTTCTGCGGAGGGCGCATGGAAATGTTCGCCGCAGCGCGGACAGACAAGGGCCTTCTCGGCGGCCACGGCAAGCGTCGGCTCCAGATAATGTCCGTTCGGGCAGCAATGACGGGCAAGTCGGGAAAACATCAGCCGAAGGCTGTTCAGCAGCTCGGTTCCCGTTCCGAAGGTACTGCGAATGCCTGGAACGCCGGGCCGCTGATGAAGCGCCAGCGCGGCGGGCACGTAGAGAACTTCGTCCACCTGCGCTTTGGCCGCTTGCGTCATCCTGCGGCGTGTGTAGGAGGAAAGGGCATCCAGATAGCGGCGCGAGCCTTCGGCGTATAACACGCCCAGCGCCAGCGATGATTTCCCCGAGCCGGAAACCCCGGCAATGCCGACAATCCTGTGCAGGGGAATATCCACATCTATATTTTTTAGATTATGTACCCGTGCGTTGCGCACCTGAATATGAGCGGGGGCAGCAACTGTCCAGATTACATTTGCTGTTTCCTGTGTTTTCGTGTCTGTTTCTTTTCGCACAGTGGCCCCCTGTATGGTAAAGCGTGCGACAGGAGATGAGGCCTGCCTTTTCAGTGGGGATGTTATCCGGCCCGGAGAACAAGGCGCGTAATTTCCGAAGGGACGCCGATACGGCACGAGAAACCGCTCCACAGCCCCGTGCCCGGACTGACATAAAGATGCATTCCGTTCACGATATACGTCCCCGCGACGAAACCATTATTGAACCCGGCGATAATGGGCTGTAAAAAGGACATCAAGCCGCCGTGGGTATGCCCGGAGAGATGAACATCGGCATACGGGGCATACGCCGCGGCATCGCGAGGCTGGTGCTCAAGCAGTATGCGGGGCACATCGGGCGCGTCTTGCAGCGTTGCTTTGATGTCCGGTCCTCCGCCCCCGAATCGGCGTTCGGTGCGATCCGGCATTCCGGCAATGACAAGCTTGTCGTTGCCGATGTTCAGAACCCGGTGTTCATTGCGCAGCATGGTCACATGCAGCTTTTCCAGAAAGGAAGACCAGTCCGCCGCTCCCCAATAGTATTCGTGATTGCCCGTCACGCCGTACACGCCATGTTTTGCCCGGAGCCCGGCAAACGGCGTGACTTCTTCAGCCAGAGCTTCGACCGTGCCGTCGATGTAGTCCCCGGTGAGCACAATGAGGTCAGGCGATACACTGTTGGTTTTATCGACGACCTGCTGCAACCATTCTTTTTTCAGGAGTGGGCCTATATGCGTATCCGTCAGTTGCACGATGGAAAAGCCGTCCAGAGCCGGAGGCAGGTTGGCCAGGCGTAGTTCAACGGTACGGATGTCGGGTACGCGAACGGATTGCCAGGTTCCCCATATGCCGAGAGCAAGGGCCAGCGCGGTTATCCCCACTTTGAGCGGCGTCAGGGGAAGCGTAAATGCCCGGGGCATTCCGAAGCGGCGGCAGATCCACAGGAGCAGCATGAGCAGATCTTTCAGCAACAGCATAAAAAATAAAAGAATCATCGCTGCATAGAGCGCCTCCATCAGCAGAAGCATGGAGCGCGGAAGCGAAGGCGCGAAAAAAGCGCCCCCTATATGTTCATAGATGACATACTTCAGGCTGACAAGAAGCAGCAATGCTGCTGAAATTCCTTTTATCCATGAGCTGTACGGAGAAAACAGGAAAAGGCTCGCCGTGATATAGAGAAAGAATATAAACGATAAGACAATAAGGATCATGGAGTTTCCGTCATATCGAGGTTTGTTTCGTCAGTAACCATGTCTGCCGTCCTTATATTTTTTCGTCCATTATGGCACCAACTCTATCCGTACCGTTAAAGACTCGTCCAGCGACTCGAAGACGCTCAAGTCGGAAGTGACCTTTCCCATGACGATGAGCTGGGATATGTCGGGATTGACTTTGTTATTGAAAAATACGGCAAAGGAAGCGCCAGGAACATAGTACGCCACATCGCCATCCTCAAGACCGTTCTGCTGCCGCCCCTTGTCCGAAAGGCGCTTGCCTGCCTTGCCGTAGTATTCCCGCTCACCCCGCCTTGTCATGGGCATGGTTACAGGCAGAGAGGCCACGAAATCCCGGGTAGTGGGATTATCATGGAGATCCGCCGTGATGACGCTAGTTCCGGTTGTCATCGCTATCCGGGCAAACGGCTCCTCGCCTTCCGCAAAAGCGGCGGCTGTTCCACAAAAAATGATAGCCATGACAGCAGCTAAGAACAAATTTTTCCTCATGGAGTATTCCTCATTTTGTCAGGAGAGGCAAACGCCGCACGGACAGATTGCGCGGGAGGCCGGGAACGTTGCCTGAACACTTTTAACAGAGAGTGCGTTATGCACTTGTAACGATGCCAGATTAATTGCTCTGCCTCATGTTATGTAGATATGATTCTCTCGTTTGCTTGCCTGATCCTCTCGAAAAAGCTTCACGCATAAAAAAGACGCCCTGTCCTTTAGGTTACAAGACAGGGCGTTATATAATGTAAGAGATGTTCAAGAATTATTGTGAATCTGACTTGAGGGGATTGGTTTGCGGACGTGACTCATGCTTCCCTGCCCATGACATAGGCTTCCCGCATGGCCGGTTTACCGGTAATTTCACCGGCTTCATA
>JAEXGX010000382.1 GCA_023450535.1 Pseudomonadota bacterium
TAATGAAGGCATCACCCGCTTTAAACGCAAATGGGGTGGAGCGCCCGCCCTGCCCTATATCATGGGGGAATGGCATTTCGCGCGCAAGGGATCGCCCGTCCCCAGCTGTTTCCCGGAAAACTTGCGCACGCCTTCCCGCAAAACGGACGGCGTTGCAGATGAACTGGTGCGGGCCATGCTTACGCCTGGCAAGATCTCCAAATGGGAATTCATGCTCCGCCAGCCGGAACAGCGCCCCTTCGCCATGCTCTGGGAACTGGAGAAAAACGGCAAAACTTCCTGGATTGCAGGTTCAGCGCACTTCTGCCGCTGTTCCTTCACCCGCTCTCTGACCCGGCTTTTTGAACAGGTGGATACTGTCATTTTTGAGGGCCCGTTGGATGTGGACAGCCTGCTGGAAACGGACGACTACGGCGAAATTCCTCCGCCGCCGGGCGAGCGGGTCATCGACTTTCTGACGCCAAGCGACATCGCCCGCCTGAAAAAGCGCCTTTGTGCCCCGGAATGGCGGGATTACGGCAAAAACAGCCACCGCCTGCCGGAAGAAAAACTGTTCTGGTTCCTGAGGGAAACCAAACCCTGGTACGCCTTTTTCTCGTTGTGGACGGCGTTTCTTGAGCGGCGCGGCTGGGAAAACTCCGTGGATCTTGAAGCGTGGGAACTGGCCCATTCCATGAATAAGGTCGTATTCGGCATGGAAAGCATTCCAGAGCAGATGATCGCCCTCGAATCTGCCCCTATTCCCCGTATTGTGCGCTTTCTGCGCGATTGCGGTAATTGGGACGCCTACCGCCGCCGCAACGAATCTGCCTATCTGTGGGGAGATCTGGAAGGTATGATGGGCACCAGCACGGAATTCCCCTCCCGCACGGAACAAATTATCGACAGTCGGGATCAGCGCTTCCGCGAACGCATGCGGCCCTGGCTGGAACGCGGAAACGTGGCCGTGTTCGTGGGGTCGGCCCACATGCTCAATCTGCGCTGGATGCTGAAAGAAGACGGCTTTACCGTGCGTAAGGTTCTTCCCGCCTGGACGCACCGCCTGCGCGCCCTGTGGAAGAAACCCGACGCCGACCTCTGGCCCGCGCCGGGAGTGGAGACGCGCCCGCACCAGCGCCGTTCGCCAGAAACGGAAGGGGAAATAAAAGAAAAAAAAGGCTGCTGAAAAAGTTCTTGAGGGGGCTTCTCGTCCCCTCAAACTCCCCTCGGCACCTGCCCGAAGGGTGACGGGCTTGCCCGGCATTTCCCTTGGCCGCGAAGCGGCTTAGGGAAACAGAGCGCAAAGCGGGCGTACTACGCCCTGCACCCCCAATTATGACACTATGTTATAAGTATGGAGGGCCGGGGGAGATTATCTCCCTGCCAGACCGGCTCGGTCCCGGCGGAGGGCGGGGCGCCTTTAGCCGTAGAAGCGAAGCTTCGTACGGATAATGAGAGCAGAGATGAGCCCCGGTTTATCATCAATCTGAAAAGGAAGTAACGCGTGCCCCCTTCTCCCCATGCGCCCCCCTCAGCTTACGCCGCGCCCCTGTCCCGCCGCCTTGACCTGCTCGCGGCGGGAGCCTCCGTGCCCGAGCAGTTACCCTGCTACGTGCGGGCTGCGGGCGGTTCGGAAGCACTGCCCTGCCCCGGCGAAGAATCCTTTGTCTTCTACCTCTCTGGAGAAAGCGCCGTACTTGTGGCTTACCCGCCCTTTATTCCGGCGGCGGACATCCTGGAAACGGATGTTCCGGAAAATGATCCGGAAGGAGACTCCCCTCGGGAGTTCCCGGAGAATACGGAAGATTTCCGTGCCCGTCTGGAACACGCCCTTACGGCGCTCCCGACAAAAACGCGTGAACTGACCCTGCTTTCACCCTGCCCGGTAGAAATTCTCCCTCTGCCCTCCGGCTTACAGGCCACGCCGGAAGGAGAATTTTCTCCCATAGCGAAAGACTGGTACTGGACGCTCCCCCTGCCCTGCGTCCCTCCTTCGGATAAGGTACGCAATATGTTGCACCGTGCCACGCGTGAAGTGGATATCAGAGAGGAAGCATGGGGGCCGGAGGCTGCTTCTCTGGCCGCCTCCTATTGCCGTACGCGAAAGCTGGAAGAAGGCACCAGCTTCATTTACAGCCGTATCGGAGACTATCTCGCTGCTTGCCCGGAGGCCCGGCTGTTCACTGCGCGGAGCCGGGCCTCCGGTTTCCTTGCCGCCTGCGCCGTGGGCGACTATACCGCACTGGGCATGGCCTTCTATATGTTCGCCTTCCGCCGCCCGGACGCCCCCCCTGGCTGCGCGGACGCCCTGCTGGCCGCGCTGCTGAAAGAGGGCGCGCAACGCGGACACTCGGTCATGAATCTGGGCCTGGGCATCAGACCGGGCATTGAATTCTTCAAAAAAAAATGGCGGGCGCGGCGAGGTCTGCCCTATTATGAGCGCACCTGGAGCATAGCTCCTGTCCGCCCTGCCCGGCACGGCCTGCTGGCCCGGTTGCTCGGTGCGTAATATTCAAACCGCAAGGGAGGTCCGATGACTGAACATGCCGATCCTCTGCGCGCCCCCGCCTGCCGCGTGGGCTTCTGGAAAGACTTGAAGGAAAGCCTGCTCGGCGCGCCCAAGGAACTGGATTGTGCGCAGATTGAAGTCAGTTCGGCCTGCCCGGGACGCTGCCTTTACTGCCCGCATACCACGGACAGGGAACATTGGAAATCCCGCCACATGCAGGCGGAAACCTTTGCCCGGCTCTGGCCTCTGCTGCGGCAAAGCCGCAGGGCACATCTTCAAGGCTGGGGCGAACCGTTTTTGAACCCGCGTTTCTTCGATTTCGCGGCTTTTGCCCGGCGGGCGGGCTGCGCCGTTTCCACCACCACCTGCGGCCTGCGCATGGACGAAGATATTGCCGAACGTCTGGTCGCCAGCGGCATCGACGTGATTGCCTTTTCTCTGGTCGGTACGGATGAAGCCTCCAACGCGCCGCGCGCGGGCGTGGATTTCAAACAGGTTCTGGAAGCCATCCGCACGCTTCAGCGCGTGCGCAAGGCGAAAAACGGCGTGCACCTGGAAATCCATCTGGCCTATCTCATGCTGGCAGATGGCGTGGAAGCCGTGCGCGGTCTGCCCCGGCTCATGGATGAACTGGACGTGCACGCCGCCGTGATCAGCACTATGGATTATATCTCCGCGCCCGGCATGGCAGAGCTGGCCTTTGCCCCGCCCTTCACGCCGGAAGCCGCCGCGAAAATCGAAGCAGCCCGCGCCGTGCTGGAAGATGCGCGCCGCAGGGCCGCCGCGCGCGGCAGGGATATCTGCTTTGCCCTGCCGGGCATCGCGCCCGCACCCCAGTGCCGGGAAAATACCCAGCGCACCGTGTATATCGACGCCGACGGAGACGTTTCGCCCTGTGTCTATCTCAATGTACCCAACGGCGGAGACGGCCCGAAACATCAGGTCTTCGGCAATGTGCGGGAACGGGACGCGCTGGAGATCTGGCACGATCCGGCCTTTGCGGACTACCGCGCCAGCATCCTCACGGATTGCCCACCCGCAGGCTGCGTTGGCTGCGCCAAACGCTTCGAACAGATGGGTTGAGGCCGTAAACGCCCGGTATAAAATACGCTCCGTTACCGGACGGGTGTGTAGTCGATGACGGACTCCTCGTCTGTAGCTTCCAGCTTGAAAATCACCGGGCGCAACCCGTCGTTGCAACTGCAAATCGCCACGCCGGGTTTCCGGATCCAGTCCCCATAGTAGAACAGCCCCTTATCCGCGCCGTGGGCCAAAGCAAACACATACTGATAAATGGCCTTCCAGGCTTCATCGCACAGCCCTTCCGGTTTGGCGTAATCAGCGGAAAAAGTCTGCCCTTCCTTCAGCATGGGGCAGGCGGCCAAACCTTCGGCGCCGTATTCGCGAGCCAGTTCCTCATCAAACGTGGTTTTCAGTACGGTAATCTTCACTTTTTTCATGGCTTTTCCTTTCTCTTTCACGAAGAGCGTTTCAACTTTCAAAATATTTACCTACCAAGCCCCTGTGTTCTGATTCGCAGATTTCACACCTGAAGCCAGCGCTATGCTCTGCTGTCCCTACCTGTATACCCTGCGGACTAAAAGTAAAAATGCTCTAAAGCCGCACGGTGGAGCATTCCGCCGTGCGGCTATCTGAATATTTTGCGAACAGAAGGCAACCCAAGCTACAGGCGTTCGAGCCTGAAGAATACCGGCTTCAGCCCGTCAGTGCAACAGGCGTACTGCACGCCATCCCTGAGCCAGAAGAAGTTTCCACCCAGCTGGAGCGTGAGAACGATGGGGTAGAGATCTTGCCAGGCCCACTGGCAGGGGAAGTCTTCGGGCCGGAAACCCGACTCGTCCACGAGCATGATCTGCCCTTCCCTGAAACGGATACATTTGTCCGTATGGTACTGCGGCAGGCTTTCGACGGGCCGTTCCCCGTAGATCTCGCTACAGCCCATGACTTTCAGCACCGTAATGCGCACGGGGCGGCGCTTCGCTCCCGGCAGTTTTTGAAGGCTGTCTCGTTCGGCATCAAGCTTACTGTAGACATTTTCCATCAGAGTTTCCCCATCTTCTTCAATTCCGCCCGGATCTCCATGACCAGATCGGCGGGGATCTGAGGAACCTCCTTGTACACCTCGGCCGAAGACTTCATCCATTCCGCCTTCTCCTCCAGAGCGAGAGGCGTCATGATATGTCCCTTGCTCTCCAGCTCCTGTACGGCCCTGCTGTCCGCTTCACGGGAGTATTCCATGGACTTGCGCACGAGCAGATCGAACATCTGCCGGAACAAGGCGCGATCTTCGCTATTCAGCCCTTCCCACCAATCGGAATTCGCCACCACGATATGAGGGGAGTACATGTGCTGGGACATAAGACACCAGGGGGCGATTTCGCCAAGTCCCATGGTGATGGCGGACACCAGATCGATATCGAAACCGGAAACCACACGCTGCTGTACGCCGGTAACGGTCTCCGACCAGGCCATGGGGGTGGGGGAGAAGCCCAGGGCCCTGAGCCCGGCCACATGCGCCTGACTGGGGGTGGATCGTATCTTCATCCCCTTGCTTTGGGCGGTATGCTCAAGATTTTCGTTGGTGAAGATGCCGCGAAACGAATTGCCCATGAAGGCGGCGGCATACACGCCGCTTTTCCTGGACAGATGGTCGAGTATTTTCTGGCCGACCGGTCCGTAGAGAACGGCGTCCGCGCTTTCATAGTCCGGAAAGAGATAGGGCAGGTCAAAAATGCCGATGGCCGGATCGAAGGCGGAAAAGTTGGGAGAACCGTCTTCCACCATGTGAATGGTACCGAACTGCACGCCCTGGAACGTGGTGGACGTGGGACCCAACCGATAAGAATCGTTGACGTCAAGGCGGTATTTGCCGCCCGCCTGCTCGTCGATGAATGCCCTGGCGTCAAGCCATGCCCGGTAACAGGGGGTGCCGGGAAAGTTTGCGTGGGCTACCTTGATATTTTTCGGCGCGGCAGGCGCGAGGGAGGCCGTCATGGTTATGCCCAGGACCAGAGCCGTACAGGCCGCCAAAAGGAAGAGCTTGTTCATAAAACCTCCAAGATAGAGTTAAAGCAGACAGAGCGACAGGGACGGGACAAGCCCGACAAGAAACAGCACCGCGATGCAGGCCCCCAGGAAGGGCATGACGGCACGGCTCAGGCTGCTGAAGGAAATGTTGCTGATCCCGCAGCCCACAAAAAGATTCACGCCCACAGGCGGCGTGATAAGGCCAAGGGTGAGCCCCAGCGTGAGTACGATGCCGAAGTGAATGGGGTTAACGCCCATCTGCACGAAACTGGGCAGGAGCATGGGTGTAAGAATGAGTACACAGGCCACGGTTTCCATGAATGTGCCGAGAAAGAGCAGAAGCAGGATAAGCGCACACATCATGGCGTACTTGTTGGTCATCACTTTTGCCATGAATGCCGCGATGATATCCTGCGTATTGTAGTAGATGAGAATGGTCCCCAGGGCATTGGCCGCCGCTACTACAAAAAAAATGGCCCCGATGGTGACGAGCGAGGCCCTGACTATCTCGCGGAATTTCTTCAGCGTCATGGCCCGCGTGATGAAGCATTCCACAAATAGCGCGAAGATTACGGCCGCCGCGCCCGCTTCCGTGGGGGTGGTAATGCCGCCATAGATGCCGCCGAGTACAATAACGGGCACCATCAGCGACCACTTGGCGTTCCACAGCGCCGCAACCCGCTGGGCAGCGGAGGCTCTGGGTGAAGGCTGACCATAGTTGTGGCGTATGGAAAGAACATGGCAGACCAGCATGAGGGCCATGCCCGTGATGATGCCGGGCACGATGGTGGCAAGAAACAGGTCACTTACGGAAACGCCCGCCGTGGATCCATAGATGATAAGAGTGGTGCTTGGAGGAATAAGCAGACCAAGGCATCCGGAAGCGGAATTGACGGCTGTGGAAAACGCCTTGGGATAACCTTCCTTTTCCATGGCCGGGATCATCATACCGCCCACGGCGGCGGTAGTGGCCGGGGCCGAACCGCACAGGGCGCCGTAGAACATGCAGGTGAGCACGGAAATCTGAGCCAGCGAACCGCGCATGTGCCCCACCAGCGAGCGTGAAAAATTGATCAGCGAGGCCGACATGCTCCCCCGCTGCATGATTTCCCCGGCAAGCACAAAGAAGGGCACGGCCAGCAGGGGGAAGGAATCGAAGATGTTATAAAGCCGCTGGGTGAACAACAGGTAAGGCAGATCTCCCACATACAGGCCCGCAAGTACCGCGGCGCTCATGGCCACGCCGATATGGAGGCCACAGAAAAGCAGGACGACAAGAACAATGAACACGGAAATGACGGCAATATCCATATCAGTCCTCCGGGCTCGTCAGCACAAGCCAGAAACGCCGGGCCGCCTGAAGCGCGGTAATGGCAAAGCAGAAAGGAATACCCAGCCAGACGTACCAGACGGGCAGAGGGATGGAGATGGCCGTCTGCCCGCGCGACATGATTTTCATGGCGGTATTGAAGCTCATATACGCCACGGAGGCGCAGAGCAGAACGGAACTGCCGAGGCAGACAAGGCGCATGACGTGCTGGACCCGCTTCGGCAGCGCCATGAC
>JAEXGX010000270.1 GCA_023450535.1 Pseudomonadota bacterium
AATACTCAAGGCCGCGCTCGCATCGGGTGAGGAAAGATATGCCGAAACATTTCTTCTTCATACCCGATGCGAGCGCGGCCTGATGAGGGGCAAGGGATTTCAAGCCCCTTGCAGGGGTCCGGAGGGGCAAGACTCCTCCGGTTCCATATATAGATACCGCTAAATGGCCTTGGATGTCGCCATCATATAGATTTCATGCGGATCAAGAATGAGTACCACACTGCCGTCGCCCATGATACTTGCCCCGGAAAGACCGCGCACATCGCTGAGATAGGTTCCCAAGGATTTGATCACAATCTCCTGGCGATCCAGCAGATGATCCACCACTAAGCCCAAACGCCGGTCGTTGTCCTGAATAATAACCACAGACAACACTTCGGGCAGTTCCTGCTGGTGCGGGTGCAAGTTGAGCAGTTCGCCCAAATCCACGATGCCCAGCACTTCACCGCGCATGGTCACGGCCTTGCGACCCTTGACATCGGTAAGTCGGACGGATTCCAACTTAGTGGTCGTCGCCACAGCATCCAGCGGAATGGCGTACACCTGTTCACCCATCTTAATCATCAGAGCTTCAATAATTGCCAGGGTGAGCGGCAGAGAAAGGGTAAAACGGGTTCCTTTGCCCACATGGGAAGAGGTGCTCACACTGCCCTTGAGGTTTTTGATATTGGTGCGCACCACGTCCATGCCTACGCCGCGGCCGGAAATATCCGTAATCTTTTCAGCCGAGGAAAAGCCCGGAGCGAAAATAAGATCAATGGCTTCGCGGTCATCCAGATTCTTGGCTTCTTCAGGGGTGATGATTCCTTTTCTGACCGCGACTTCCCGCATTTTTTCGGGGTCAATACCCTTACCATCATCCTCGATTTCAATGGCAACGGAATTCCCCTTATGATAGGCGCGCAACCAGACTTTACCCACTTCGGGTTTGCCTGCGGCAATTCGCGCCTCAGCGGACTCTATACCGTGATCAACGGAGTTTCGGATCAGGTGCATGAGGGGGTCATTAATGACTTCCACCACGCTTTTATCCAGCTCCGTCTCTTCACCTTCCAGAATGAGTTCAACTTCTTTGCCGCTTTTGCGGGAAAGATCGCGCACCAAACGCGGAAAGCGGGAAAACACCGAAGAAACCGGAACCATACGCACCTTCATGATTGTGTCCTGAAGTTCATCGGACACACGAGCCATGGCATAGGTGGTTTCAGAAATATCCTGGGCAACCTGGGCCACATCCACCTGATCAGCGGAAGAAGTTTCCAGTGTTTTGGCGATCATGGCATAGCGGTTGCGGTTGATCAAAAGCTCTCCGATGAGGTTCATCAGATGATCGAGTTTTTCATGATCCACACGAATGCTGGAAGACGCCGATTTGTTGGCCGGAGCGGTCGCAGAAGCCGAAGCTGGCCGGGATTGCGCAGGAGCGGCTTGCGGGGTGGGTGCAACGGTTTTAGGCACAACGGGTGCCGGAGCAGCCGGAGCCGCTGCGGCAGGAGCGGCTGGTTCTTTCGGGGCGGGTGCGGCAGGCTTCTTGTGCACAACAGGAGCTTCGGGAGCAACAGAAACTTTAGAGGCAGCAGGTACAGCTTCAGGCGCGGGCACCTTCAACACGCTCTCTATCATGTCATCGATAATGCTGAGCTCCTGCCGCAGCAAATCCAACATCAGACTAAAATCCATGTCGCTTTTACGAGCCTGATCGACCAACCCAGCCGTGCGCTCCGCATAGATCTTCAGTTGGTCAAAGCCCATAAACGCGGCTGAATTCTGAATAGCGACAAGACAGCGGTACAGCGCGTCCTGTTTTTCCTTTTGAGAGGAATCCTTGCCCAAAACAGACATGGCATCTTTAATGATAGCCTGCTGCTGGCGTACCGCCGTGCGGAACATATCCAGATCGTCTTCATTGCGATCCGCCCCGGCCGCCTGCAACGGTTCTGCTTCGGAAGCAGGCGAACTCTCCGGCACGCCCCTCAGGCTCGACGGAAGAGCTATCGGCCCACCGGCCACAGCCTGCTGCAATTGAGCCAGCAGTTCCCCTGCATCAAAGGGAGAAGCTGAACCAGACGCAGGGTCAATGACGCCAATCAAGGCATCCATGACATCTACGACAACCAGCAAAAGGTCAACCAGTTCATGCGTCACCGCAAGTTCACCTTGCCGTGCGCGGTTGAGCAATGTTTCCGCCTCATGAGTGAGGCCGTTAAGCTCCTTGTAGTCAATGATGCCACTGTTCCCTTTCAGGTTGTGAAAATAACGGAACAGATCGTTGACAAGTTCCTTGTTTTCCCCAGGATTCCTTTCCAGTTCCAACAGTCCGCTGTTGAGATTTTCAGTATTTTCCCGAGCTTCGTCTATAAAATCCTTCAGGTGTCCTTCCCCAAAGGATGTTAACGTCACGGTATCCTTGCGCGGCAACATCTCTATCCAGTCAAGGGTACTCATGCCATTACGCTCGGAACGCGCCGGCTCCTGTGAAGGAGTGGACTCTGCCACACCAGAAGAAAGAGCTTCATCCTCTGGATTTTCATCTGCGGCCTCAGCGGGAATTTCAGGACTCGCCGACACCGGTTCGGGGGAAGAGCCGGAAACCGGAGGAGGAACAGTCTGTCCGGCCATCAACGCATCAATCTGCGCGATAATATGCTCAATAGCCACGTCTCCTTCGGAATTGGTGGCTTCCAGATTATCGATCATCTGACGTAGCGCGTCCGTGGACGCCAGGATCACATCCATGATTTCAGATGTCACGACCATAGAGCCTTTACGCAATTCATCGAGAATATTTTCTGAACGATGCGCAAGCAGATTGATACGATTCAAGCCGAGAAACCCGGAAGCGCCCTTGAGAGAATGCATCGGCCGAAAAATTTCATTCAGCAGATTGAGATTATCCGGCACCTTTTCCAGCTCAAGCAGATTGGGCTCGATGGTTTCCAGGTGCTCTTTGGATTCAATAATAAAATCCGTGATAAGTTCCGGATCGAGAAAGTCCTGGCTCATACATCTCACCTTTCGCGCCAGCCTGAAATAATGCGCGAATTATAAAAATAGCGAAACAACGTCTCAGGCAGTGACAAATTCCGTTTCGTGTTCTTTTCACCGGGGACCGCAGGCATGTCCGACGGAAAAAACACAATGTCTCATACCTTCCAGACATCCGGGCAACACCCTGCCCGGGAGCATCATCTCATTGAACGCTGCAATCCTGCCCTTTTCCGCCGCATTGATAGAAAACTTATCGGTCAGCCAAGCAACATCTTTATATTGCGAACCATTTTCTCCGGCTGGGCGGGCTTGACCATGTACAGATTGGCCCCCAACTGGATACCTTTCTGAATATCACTATCCTCACCTTCAGTGGACAGGATGATGATGGGGATATCCTTATAAATATCCTGTTCGCGCACCTGAGCAATAAACGTAAACCCATCCATACGCGGCATGTTGATATCGGACAGAATGAGATCAACTGATTCCATGGCATAAAGTTTTTCCAATCCATCCAGTCCGTCTTCCGCCGTTGTGACCTTAAAGCCCTCGGCTTTGAGAATAAAGGCGACAAGATTGCGTACTGTTTTGGAATCGTCAACAATAAGAATATGTTTACTCATGGCTATGCTCTAGCCCTCCAACAGTTTGGCGACCAAACGTTCAACCGACAAAATCCCCAAGAGCTTCTCGTCCGTTTCCAGCAGGCCGGAAAGAAGTTCCGCGCTGGAACCGAGGTGCAGTTCCGCATTCCAGTTGAATTTGTCCTGTTTTGCCTTATGGATGGTATGTAGTCGGGAAACCAGCAATCCCAGCTTCATGCCTCGCGCCTCACAAATAATAATCAGGCCATGTTCATCTGGCAGCACACTGCCTTGCAGCGTCAATAATTCCACCATGTTGATGACAGGCAGAATACTACCGCGCAAATTGACCACACCGGGGAGAAATGACGGAGCCTGGGGCAAACGGTGCAGGGCTGTGTAATGAATCACTTCCACCACGGAATCAATGGGCACGACAAAGACATCCTTGCCCACATAAAAGCCAACCATTGTTACGGTTTCAAGCGAGCGCAATTTGGCATCAACCGATTCCTCTTCTGGAACGTCAACATCCTCTCGCCGTTCAAGAACGATCGGGCCTGATACCGTTCCATCGGCTTCATCCTTTACTCCTGCCTTCGTCATATTTTCGGCGTCGTAAAGAATGCCGGCAACGGCTCTTTCCTCAGAACCAGAATTCTCACCAACAGCAGATATCCCCTCCATTTTCCCGTTTACACCGGAACAAGATTCCGGCAGAACGGCTGACACGGCCATTCCAGGCAAAGGTTCGGATACTCTGACGCACAGTACGCTTTCTCCTTCCACTCGAGGAAGGGAAGCCATATCGCCCAAATCGGCCGGGTCGTCGACGCCAAGATATTTGCGCAAAAATTGACGTTCCGCCGGAGAAATCTCTCGTCGTTCGCCTTCGCGCACGGAGGGCAGGGAAAAATCCTGCTCCTGAAAATATTCCATGGGGGACTTTACTGCCATAGGGCGGCCACCTCCTCGGCCAGCTCTGCGTATCCTATCGCGCCCCGGCTGTGCGGGTCGATATCATAAATTACCTTGCCCTGCGCACTGGCTTCACGAAAACGCGTATCCATGCTGATAACCGAGGAAAACATGGATGCCCCCAGCTTTCGTGTGAGCATGTCCAGAACCTGAGTACAAGCTCTGGCACGTCGATCATACATGGTGGCGAACGCCCTGTAACGGATAGGCGCCGGCAGCGCCTGGTTCAGCGTTCGAACCGTGTCGAACAACAACATTAACCCGTGCAAAGCCAAAAAATCAGTCTGAATGGGAATAATAAGCAGATCAGAAGCAACCAGGGCGTTGGCCATAATCAACCCCATATGGGGCGGGCAATCCAGCAAAATATAGTCATAGCGATCACGCAAACACGCAAGTGCCTGCTTGAGAATCAAACCTTTGCCTTTTCTATCCTTGAGATCGCCCTCAAGTTCGGAAAGTCGAATACTGCCCGGGCCAAAGTCACATATCTGGCCTTCCTGACGGGTGATGATGTTCCCCCAGACCCTTTCCCAGTCAACTTGCCCGGCCTGAAAAAGCTCAAACACCGTGGGCGTCGTTGCGTCAGGATAAAAGCGCATATGCAC
>JAEXGX010000279.1 GCA_023450535.1 Pseudomonadota bacterium
GCCCTCACCCTGGACACACTGACCACCAAAACCCGCTACACCTTGGCGGACTTCAGCCTGCTCGGCATGACCGGCGTGTATCAGGAAGGCTTTTTCTGCCTGACGGACAAGCCGTGGAAGAACATGAAGGAACTCGTCGCCTGGGCCAAAAAAGAAAACAGGGCGTTGAGTTATCCTTCCTCTGTGGTGTTTGACAAACTAATCACCCGGTATATCGGGGAGAAGGAAGGCGTTGAAATCCGCGCCATGCCCGTGCAGGGCGGGGCTGCGATAGTTTCCTCCGTGCTGGGCGGGCATACCGATTTTGGTTACGGCGGAGGCTTCCAATCCTCGTATGTGAAGGCCGGCAAGATGCGTCATCTGGCCAGTATCGGCAGCCAGCGCTCCCCGTATTCTCCCGAAACGCCGACTCTGGCTGAAGAAGGCTGGCCGCTGCTGGTGTTCGACAACTACTTTGCTTTCTACGCTTCTAAAAAGGTTCCCGCCGAGATCCTGACCAGGCTTTCCGAAGCTCTGGTGCGAGCGGGCAACCAATCCTCAGTGCAGCAGGCCCTGGCCGAAAAGGCCGGCGTGTATCCCTCCGTGTTCGATGCCGAGGAATCCACAAAGATTCTGGAGGAAAGCCTGGTCCGTTACCGGAATATGCTTGAGGAAATGAAGAAATAGCACATGCGGGCGTCCGTAGCGTACAGCGACTCCGGGCGTCCGCCGGGCAAGGCCATTACCCTGTGTGAGGAGCTTCTATGCGGATTCAGGAATTCTACGTGAATATATTGCTGATGATCGGGAGTATCGTCATGGTGCTCTTTATCATCCCGGAATGGACGCCAGAGTCCCAGGGCTACGGACTTGCGGCTTCTTCTCTGCCCAACGCGATGTGCATTGTCATCGGTGCGCTGGCCGGTCTTCAGCTTTTGTGCGGTGTGCGGCACGGCTTGCAATGGAAGGGAGAGCACCCCGTTTCCCTTGAGGTGGTCATTCATCTCACCAAATATTTTGGCGTGATGCTGCTGGTCTTCCCGGCCTGGAAATGGTTGGGCTTCGTGCCGGGTGGCATGGTCGTGCTGGCGCTCCTGTATGTTGTAACGGGTATCAGAAACAGGGCTGCGGTGGCGGCAATCTGCGTGCTGCTGCCCGTGGTCTGTTATGCTCTGCTTTGGCACGGGCTGCATATTCCCACGCCCTGAAGCGGGGCGGGCATACGATAAAGGTACGCCGTTATGGAAAATTTTCTTCTCGGACTGGGGGATGTCTTTACCCTGACTTCCCTGGCGTTCATGCTTTTCGGGGTTGTCTGCGGTATCGTCGTGGGGGCTATCCCCGGCCTGAGCGGTCCCATGGCCATTGCCCTGTGCATTCCCCTTACCTATTACATGACCCCGGTGGGAGCGGTGGGTTTTCTGGTAGGCATCAACAAGGGGGGCACCTTTGGCGGTTCCATCGCCTCCATCCTGTTGAATACTCCCGGTTCTCCGGAATCGGCGGCGACCTGCTACGACGGCTATCCTCTGGCACTTCAGCGCAAGGGAGAGAAGGCTCTCAAGGTTTCCCTCTTTTCGTCGTTTTTCGGGGACACCATTTCCGCCATTTCACTGGTGCTGCTCTCCGTACCGCTGGCTTCCGTGGCATTGAAACTCGCTCCTGCCGATATCTGCGCGATCATTCTGTTTTCTTTGGTACTGGTGTCTGGTCTGGATACTGGTTCCATGTCTAAAGGGCTCATCGCTGGGGCGCTCGGTATGCTGCTCGGTTGCATCGGACTTGACCCGGTCAGCGGTCTGCCCCGGCTGGATTTTGGTGTTCTTGAATTGAGCGCGGGCATTCCTCTGATGTGCCTTGCCATTGGCACACTGGCTATGTCGGAAATCATTTTTCAGATGCAGAAAACCTGCTTGGCGGAAAAAAGCGGTGCGGAACTCGCCCGCGCGGCTTCCCGCGAGGAAGGCCGCGTAACTTGGAAGGAACTGAAATCAGTCATCCGCACGGCCATACGCTCTTCCGGCATTGGGGTTGTGATCGGTGTGCTGCCCGGTTTGGGTGCGACTATGGCCGCATTCATGGCCTACGGAGCGGCCAAGAAAGCTTCAAAGCATCCCGGGGAATTCGGCAAGGGTTCACTGGAAGGCGTGGCCGCGCCCGAAGCGGCGAACAACGCCATTATCGGCGCGAACCTCGTGCCGTTGCTGACGCTGGGCATTCCCGGCAATGTCGCGGCGGCCATTATTCTCGGAGCGTTCATGGTGCACGGGCTTACTCCCGGTCCGCTGATGTTCGCGGAAAATCCGCGCCTGATTTACGGCATCTATATTGCCGTATTCATGGCCGGAATCATGAACCTGATCGCCGGCTCTGTGGGGCTGCGTCTGTTCATCCGGGTCATGGGCATTCCCCGGGCCGTCCTTTATCCGGCCGTCCTGTATATCTGCATCGTAGGCGCCTATCTGGTAAGCAGTTCCGTGTTCGGCGTGGGCGTGATGCTCTGTCTGGCTCTGCTGGGCTTTTTCATGCGCAAGTTCGGCTATTCCTTTGTGACTTTTCTGATTGGGTTCGTGCTCGCTCCGGGCTTTGAGCTTTCCCTGCAGCAGACGCTGATTCTGAGTGGGGACGACCTGAGTGTGTTCGTCACCCGGCCTCTGCCGTTGATAATGTTGGCGGCATCGGTTCTGCTGGCAATCCGGACCTGGTGCAACGCCCGGAAAAAGCCCGCCCCCGAATCCGGCAGTGAATGCGCTCCGGTTTCGTTGGATTAGCGCAAGTCATTTGCGGCGTTTGGCTCCGGCGGAGGCGTGAAGCCTTGTGCTACACTCAGCGCGCTTTCTCTCTTCAGCGCCCTGCCGCAAGGGCTGTGACTCCGGGCCCTGCGCCAGGCGACGCCCAGGCCCGCGCTCTGGGTTCTCAATTACGCTGCCTTCAGGGCCGGCTGCGGGCTTGTCTGACCGGCCCGGTTCGCGAAATCACCCTTTCATTCAAGGATCATCCGATGCAGCTGACAGTTGAATACCAGGCCATAGCAGAACTGTTTCGCAAGGCGGCGCAGGAGGGGCGCCGCTTCCTCTACGAATACGAGGTCTATAACCTGCTCGCGCTTTCGGGCTCGGAAACTCCGCCCAAATGCGTCTTCATTCCCAAGAACGCCCGGCCGGTGGAAGAGGAGGTCATGGCTCTGCCCGGGGAAAAGGCGGTGCTGAAAATCGTATCGCCCACGATTGTGCACAAAACCGAAGTGGGAGGCGTGCGCATTGTGCCGAAAACGCCGGATCATGTACGCTCTGCCGTCCGCCGCATGCTGTCTGAAGTGCCGGAACGCTATGCTGGCTGGATCGAGCGCAATAGAGACGCTGCGCCCGCTGCGTACCGGGGGCTGAGCGGCGGGGCGTTGCAGGATGCCGTGGCTGGCGATCTGCAGGGTGTGCTTCAGGTGCAGTTCATGCCGCCGGATTCGTCAGCCTTCGGCAACGAGCTGATCGTGGGGCTGCGTCGTACCCGCGAGTTCGGGATGGTGATCAGCGCCGGTCTGGGCGGAACAGACACTGAGCTGTATGCCGAGCGCTTTCGCAAAGGGCAGGCGATTGTGGCGGCCCTGACGGATATGACGGACGGCCGCACTTTTTTCGAGCTGTACCGCAGGACGGTATCTTACCGGAAGCTGGCGGGGCTGACACGCGGGCAGCGCCGCATCGTCACCGATGAACAGTTGATTGAATGCTTCGAGTCGTTCATCCGGCTTGGCAACTATTTCTCGGGCACTAATCCGGACGCACCGTTTGCCATAGACGAACTGGAAGTTAATCCCTTCACCTTTACGGATTACCTCATGGTGCCGCTGGACGGCATGTGCCGTTTCTCCCTGCCGGGCGAGCGATCTGCGGAACGCCCCATTAGCAGGATCGGCCGGCTTCTGCATCCCCGGACTATCGGCATTGTGGGGGTGTCCGCCACGCGGCGCAATTTCGGGCGCATCATTCTGGAAAATATTCTGGCGGCGGGGTTCGAGTCAGAACGCGTGGTTATAGTGCGCGAGGGGGAGGCCGACTGCTCCGGCGTACGCTGTGTCCTCAGTCTGGCGGAGCTGCCCGAAGCTCTGGATTTGTTCATCGTGGCCATTGGTGCGCCGCAGGTGCCCGCACTGGCTGATGAAATCATCGAGCGCAACGCGGCGCACAGCGTCATGCTCATACCGGGCGGCCTCGGAGAAACGGAGGAAAGCAGAGACATGGCGGCGCGTATGATGGAGCGCATCGCCGAAGCCCACGGACGCGGAGACGGCGGGCCGGTATTTCTCGGCGCAAACTGCATGGGGGTGATTTCCCGCCCCGGCCGTTATGATACATGGTTTATCCCCGCCGCCAAGATGCGGGCCTGCCGGGACACGGAAAGGCCGCCCCGGCGCGTGGCCATTTTCAGCCAGAGCGGGGCCTTTCTGCTCAACCGCTTCAGTCAGGAACCCGAACTGCGCCCCGCTTATCTTATTTCCCTGGGCAATCAGACGGATCTGACCTTGGGAGACATGATGCGCTATTTCCGGGATTCCGACGAAGCGGACGTGATTGCTGTCTATGCGGAAGGCTTCAAGGATCTTGACGGGTTGAGATTTGCCCATGCCGTGCGGGAGGCCGTGCACGCCGGAAAGCAGGTGGTGTTCTACAAGGCCGGGCGTACGCCTGAGGGCAAGAGCGCGACCAGCGGGCACACGGCCTCCCTCGCGGGGGATTACATGGTGTGCGAAAACTGTGTCCGCGAGGCGGGGGCTATGGTGGCCCGTAGCCTTACGGAATTTCAGGATTTGATCCTGCTGGCCGAGGCCTTCAGCGCGGTGACGCCGCAGGGGAGGCGGCTCGGCGCGATCAGCGGCGCGGGATTTGAGGCTGTGGGCATGGCGGATTCCATCCAGTCCGACGATTACAACATGAGTTTGGGGTCATGTTCAGAGGAAACCCGCGCCGCCATGCGGGAGCTTATCTCGGCTAAGAAACTGGACAGGCTGGTGACGGTGGGAAATCCCCTGGATATCAATCCGGGAGCCGACGACGAGACGCATGCCCGGATGGCGGAACTGATGCTACGCGATGAGAACATTGACGCGGTCATCGTGGGACTGGACCCTCATTCTCCCGTCACGCACACGCTGGCGGACACGGATGATGAGGCGTTCCGCATGGATGCGCCGGACGGCATTCTGGCCCTCCTGACGGAACTGCGGGCACATTGCTCCAAACCCCTGGTGACCGTGGTGGACGGTGGCGCGCAGTTCGAGCCGCTTCGATCCGCGCTCTGGGCGCGGAACATTCCGGCGTTCACGGTATGCGACCGGGCGGTATCCGCTCTGTCGCAATATATTGAGGCCAGGCTCTACGCGAAATCGCTGTAACCTGCGGCAGGGAAGGGCCCGAACGCAGGGCTTCTGCCCGACGGGAATGTTCAATCGCCAAATGTTTCAGGAGAACATATGGAACGGAAAACCAGAATCTGCGTCTTTGATTACGCTAGCACGCCGGATGAAGCCGTACCGGGGGCAGGCAACATCAGAAGGATAATCACTCAGGAAAATTCGGGCATGGATCTGACCCTGTCCAAGGGGACGCTGAAGCCTGGGGCGGGTCATACCTGGCACGAGCATGAAACGCAGGACGAAGCCGTGTTCGTGCTCGAAGGGGAAGGCACCATGCATATCGAGGGGTATGGCGACGTGCGGTATAAGCCCGGCATGAGCATCGTGATTCCCCGGGGGATACGGCATTATAACGAAAATACGTCCGAAGCCGACGCCGTGCTGATATCCGTCTTCAACCCGGCGTTGCGCTGAGAGAGCGGGGAGCAGGCCATGAGCGAACAGACATACACGGTTCAAGAGGAAGGGCTTCGGCTGTTTTGCACGGCCCTGTTCATGTCGGAAGGCGTGCCGGAGGACGAGGCACGTATCACGGCGGACGTTTTGGTGGAGGCTAACCTCACGGGTGTGGATTCGCACGGCGTGAGCCGGGTGGCTGCGTATATGGAACGCCTGCGCCGGGGGGGGAACCGGAAGGTCGCGAAGGTGGATGTGCTGGCGGATTTTCCCGCCGGGGCCACCTGGGACGCCAACGGCAGTCTGGGGCAGGTGGTCGCGTACCGTGCCATGCTGGCGGCTATGGACAAGGCCCGGAGCGTGGGCGTGGGGTTTGTCGCCGTCCGGCATAACAACCACACCGGGGCCAACGCCTACTATGCCCGCATGGCGGCGGAAGGTGGACTGATCGGGCTCATCGCCGGGAACGGGCCGCCCATGGTGGCCCCCTGGGGCAGTGCCTCGCCGTTTTTCTCGACCAATCCGTTGAGTTTCGGCGTGCCCGCCGGGGAGGAGCGCCCTGTTGTCATCGACATGGCGACCAGCGTGTCCGCGCGGGGGAAGATCATTCTTGCCGCGAAAAACGGTGCGGAAATTCCCCTGGGCTGGGCCGTGGACAAGGAGGGCAACGATACGAAGGAGCCTGCCGCCGCCCTGAAGGGAGTACTGTTGCCTTTCGGCGGACACAAGGGCTATGCTGTCGCCGTCATGGTGGAGGTGCTTGCAGGGCTGCTGTCCGGTGCGGGCTACGGCCCGGCCATGAACGAGCACTACAACCGGCACGATGTGCCCGTGAACAGCGGAAACCTGTTCGCCGCCGTCGATGTTTCCCGCTTTGTGCCGCTTGAGGAGTTCAGACGCGGAGTGGACGGCATGATCCGGACCATCCGTTCCGGTAAAGTGCGCCCCGGTTTCGGGGAAATACTGCTGCCCGGCGAAATCGAGGCACGGACCAGGGAAAGCCGGATGAGCCTGGGCATTCCTCTGCCCGGATCCGTTTTCCATGAGTTGAAAGAAGAAGGGGAGCGTTGCGGCGTGACGCCGCCTATGCCGCTTTAGCAGCTTCATTAAAAATTCCTTTATGGTTTGAAACCTCCGGATGCGGAATCAGCCGGCGGATGAGGCCGACTGAGGATTGAAACATTTTAGAGCCGATTTACGTTAAGACTGAAGGCACCGCGACGTTGGAATTGTCGCAATTGGAGGCGTGAAGTCTGTTGACCAGAACATCGTGCCCTGTCCATGCCTAATTTTTGAAAGTTAATCAGCCTTAAACCAATGATGGCCGGAAAGTTATTAAAACTTCCCGGCCATCATTGATGCTATCGTGGTAGCGGAGGAGGGACTTGAACCCTCACACCCTTGCGGATACTTGATTTTGAGTCAAGCGTGTCTGCCATTCCACCACTCCGCCACGGCAGGCATCAAGTCCGCCTTGTTTAAACGAAATGCGCACGTTTATCAAGCACAATTTTACAGGTGTTTTTTTTGACTGGTTTCATGGCGGTGCCGGAAATGGATTCTGATCAAGAGATATGGTGTAAGAATAATTTTATTTTTTCAAGATTATTTTGTACATGATAGAGTATTAATCTTTTTTTATTGTTTATGATTATATAATATATTGTATTTTATATATTAAAATACAAAAGAGTTTTCTGCTGAGAACTTGGCATGCCAGTTGCTATTTCCCGGATAAGGCCGAAACCCGTTGAATGTCCGGAATCATCAAGCAAAAGGAATTGCCATGAGCAGGAAATATTTTGCGACACAGGATACGAATTATACATGCAAATTAGCTGATTATGCGGTCAACCTCAAATTTTCGGATTTACCTGGCGAGGTTGTGGAGCGCGTAAAGATGATGACCATGCACACTCTGGGCGTTTCCTTGGCGGCAGCTCCCGTTGCGCTGACCGACGCTTCCATCCGTGTAGCCAGAGCGGCCAATGGAGGAAGCGGCGGCGGGGCGAGTGTATGGATTGGCGGGGAACAGTTGTCTGCCGCATCGGCGGCGTATGCCAATGGCACTATCGCTGATATTCTGGATTGGGAAGATTGCGCCTGGACCGGGCACCCCAGTGCGGGCGTCATTCCTGCCGCCCTTGCCATAGCGGAAGAACAGCATTGCTCGGGCAGGGAATATATCACTGCGGTGGCCGCAGGGCTGGAAGTCTATCAGCGTGTGGCCATGGCGGTTCAGCCTGCCGCCGATTTCGATCACAACCGGGGTTGGGCCTTGTGCAACTGGCAGATTTTCGCTGCCTGCACACCTGCCGCCAAACTGTTGAAGCTTGATAGCCGCCGCATGAACCAGACTTTCGGCATGGCCTGCATGTATGCCGCCATGCCTACGAACATGCAGCAGGCCACCATGAGCAATGCCTATCATTACCAGCACGGGATTGCGGCGCAAAACGGCATTCTGGCTGCGCTCAGCGCCGCCGAAGGTGTGGACAACCTCGAAGATTGTTTTGACATTCCCTACGCCTATTGCGAGCAGCTCACTTCGACGGTGGATCGTTCCTGGCTGGATCGGAAGCTTGGAGAGCATTTCTACACGCTGGATATTCTGATCAAGCATTGGCCCGCCAATATGTGGCTTCAAACGCCTCTGGAACTTCTCAGTCTGCTGGTTACGGAGCACGGCATACGTCCGGATGATGTTGAAGAAATTGTGCTCGACCCGCCCACGCAGTACCGCATGCACAGCTACGACGAAGGTTTTTCTTCGCTGATGGAGGCGCAGTTCAGCATTCCTTTTGTGATGGCGGCCTATCTGCTGGACCCTCAACCCGGTCCGAACTGGTACACGCCGGAATGTCTGACCAGCCCCAGAGTGGTTGAACTGGCAAAAAAGGTGAAGGCCGGGGTGGGGCGTGAGACCACGTTGATGGAATCCTTCATCGGCTATCAGAGCGGATGTCATCCGGAAAAGACCCTGACCGTAAAAATGAAGGATGGCCGCGTGTTCTCCCGTACCCAGCGTATCCACAAGGGGCACCCTGCGGACATGTTGAGCCGGGTGGAATTCCAGGAAATGTTTCGGCGTGAGGCGTCCTTTGCTCTGTCCGGTGAGCGGACGGAAGCTCTTATCGATTTCATTGTGAATCTGGATCAGACGGACGATATGTCCTCTTTCCATAAGTTCATTGCCTGAGAGGCGCGCCATGAAAAAAATATGCATCATCGGCGCCGGGGGCACGGGCTGCACGATGGCTGCCGATATGGCTCTGAAAGGTCATGACGTAACGCTGTATCAGGCTCCCTCCTGGGATGGGGCGCTGGAAGATGTGCGTGCTGCGGGGGGCATCCGGA
Organism: Pseudomonadota bacterium; assembly: GCA_023450535.1. Taxonomy (GTDB): domain Bacteria; phylum Desulfobacterota; class Desulfovibrionia; order Desulfovibrionales; family Desulfovibrionaceae; genus Mailhella. The sequence goes on from JAEXGX010000279.1 coordinate 9,143, forward strand.
TGGTTGGACGTGCGGCCACGGGCTTCGCCGCGATTTCTCGCCTGGAATATGACCTTGAACACGCCGTGCAGGGTGCAGACGTGGTTCTTGTAGCCCTGATTGCCGCACGGCACAAAGAGCTTGCCAAAAAGCTCGCGCCGTTGCTGTGCGCAGGGCAGACGGTCTGTTTTTCTGCCGGAAATTGTGCTTCCGTCGTACTGCGCCGCACCGGGCTGGTCGGTTCCGGCGTCCTGATCGGGGAGATGCAGGGAAATGTATACCCCTGCCGTTTTTCCGGCCCCGCTGAAGTCAAGTGTGCTTTTCCGTACATGGAAAAGAAGGTGGCGGCTTTTCCTGGAAAAGATACCCCCGCGTTCATTGAGGCCATGCATGAGGTTTATGCCTGCGCTCCGGCCCGGAATGTCATGGAGGCCTGTTTCAATTCCCCGAATCTTTCCATCCATTTGGCCGGCTCCCTGTTGAACACCGGGGGGATTGAGCACGATCCCGCATTCCGCATGTACGCGCAGGGTCTCACTCCCGGTGTACTGGCCTGCATTCGGGAAGTGGAGCGGGAAAAGGCTCCGGTCATGGAACGCATGGGGTTTGCCAACGCCGTTCACGCGGGCATGATTGAAAAACTCATGCGTTACGGCGAATTCCCGGAGCTGGACGACTTCCGGCAGGTGGCCGGGCCGTCGTCCATGCGCCACCGCTATATCACGGAGGACGCCTCGACCGGGCAATCTCTGTTTCTTTCCCTTGCCCGTAGTTTGGGGATTTCCCTGCCCTGCATGGAGGCGCTCGTTCGGTTGGCCGGGGTAGTCAATGGCGAAAACTATCTGCGTGATGGTATGAGCCTGGCTTCTCTCGGACTGGACAATATGTCGGCAGAAGAAATCAACGAGCGCCTGCACAACGGCTTTCAGGATGCGTAGTCCCGCATCAAAGGAGAATCCGGTATGACAGACACGGTTTCCCACCCCGAATATCCGTCTCATACGGCCCCGGGGGAATCATCCTTCTCTTTTGGGAAAGGCAGAAGCACGCGTCTCAGGCTGGCCTTCGTTCTCGGCGCAATCTGGACCTTGTATATCATCCTTGTGCTTTTCAAAGTATTCTTCCTGCTCGGTATCGTCATCTATCCGGTGGCGCACCGGGCTATCTGTGCGGGCGCTCTGGTC
>JAEXGX010000391.1 GCA_023450535.1 Pseudomonadota bacterium
GGCTTCACCTGGCTGGACATGGAACGCGAACTGACGAACAAAAATATCCTGCACGTCCGCACGTCCTGTACTTCGCTGGGGGGTATCGTGGACAGCGGCGGAGGGCTGGACGAAAACGGTTACGAACTCGGTGAGGCCGCCATCCGCCGCCATGGAGCCACCTATGTACGAGAGCGGGGCGAAGCCGGACTCACGCACGACATTGCGCGCCGGATGCAGATATATACGGAAGGCGGAACGCCCCGCGCCTTTATCAATGTGGGCGGCAGCGTCACCTCTCTGGGCTGGGTGAGCGAGGCGGCCTTGCTGGACAACGGCCTGCTGAAGCGGACGCCCACAACTGCCAGTCCACAGCGCGGAATTATTTTCCGCATGCATGAAAGGGGCGTGCCTGTCATTCACCTGCTCAACATCGAGCGGCTGGCCGCCCGCAACGGCCTGCCCGTCGCGCCCCGCACCATACCGGACGAACGGGACTGGAAACGGGCATGGCGATTACGCATGGCGGCCACAGCCCTGCTTCTTTCCGCGTGGTGGTTTTGTGCTGCCCGCCTGCTCTTCGTTCGCATTGACAGAGGAAAGCCCTCAGCGTAATTATTTCCTTTATTTTTGCGCAACAAATCTCGGACGTGGAGGAAGACATGGCCACCCTTCTAGGGAAAGGTTTGACGTACGACGACGTTTTGCTTGTTCCGGACTACTCGGAAGTAACCCCCGATATGGTGGACGTGTCCGCATGGCTCACCCCGAGCATCAAGCTCGGCATTCCCCTTCTTTCCGCCGCCATGGATACGGTGACGGAATCGGCCATGGCCATTTCCATGGCCCGGCAGGGCGGCATAGGAATCATCCACAAGAATATGGATGTGGCCCGTCAGCGCCTGGAAGTGGAAAAAGTCAAAAAATCCGAAAGCGGAATGATCCTTGACCCCGTTACCATCGCGCCGGAAGACACGGTGAAGCAGGCGCTGGAACTCATGCACGATTTTCGTGTTTCCGGCCTGCCCGTCGTGCGCAACTCCGCGCTGGTGGGCATTCTGACCAACCGTGACGTGCGCTTTGTTTCCGACCCGGAAAAGACCTTGGTCTGCGAGGTCATGACCCGCGATAACCTGATTACCGTACCCATGGGCACTACGCTTGAAGAAGCCAAGGAACATCTGCACGCCCATCGCATCGAAAAACTCCTTGTCGTGGATGAGAACCGCCAGCTCAAGGGACTCATCACCATGAAAGACATCGATAAGGTGCAGAAGTACCCTTGTGCCTGCAAGGACGACAAAGGCCGTTTGCGCGTAGGCGCGGCGCTGGGCGTGGGTAAGGATTGCGAGTACCGCGCCTCCGAACTGCTCGCCGCCGGAGCCGATGTTCTGGTCATGGACTCCGCGCACGGCCATTCCGTCAATATTCTGCGCGCCATCGAGATGATCCGGAGCAGCTTCCCCAGCGCCCAGCTCATCGCGGGCAACGTGGCCACCTATGAAGGGGCCAAGGCGCTGATTAAAGCAGGAGTGGACACGGTGAAGGTGGGCATTGGTCCCGGTTCCATCTGTACCACCCGCGTGGTGGCCGGAGTGGGCGTGCCCCAGATTACGGCGGTTATGGAATCCGCTAAGGCCGCCCGCGAAGCCGATCGCTGCATCATTGCCGACGGCGGGCTGAAGTTCTCCGGTGACGTGGTCAAGGCTTTGGCCTGCGGCGCGCACACCGTGATGCTCGGCAGTCTGCTCGCGGGTACCGACGAAAGCCCGGGTGAGACCATTCTCTACCAGGGCCGCACCTACAAAATCTATCGTGGCATGGGGTCCATCGACGCCATGAAGGCGGGCAGTTCCGACCGTTATTTCCAGGAAAAAAGCAAGAAACTTGTGCCCGAAGGCATTGTCGGCCGTGTGCCCTCGCGCGGCCCGGTGTCCGAAACAATATATCAACTCATCGGCGGTCTGCGTTCCGGCATGGGCTATCTCGGTGCGGCCAACCTTGAGGAATTGTTCCAGAAAGCGCGCATGGTGGAAATTTCCGCCGCCGGTCTGCGTGAAAGCCACGTCCACGACGTCATCATCACCAAGGAAGCTCCTAACTATCGGGTGGAAAACTGATTGTTTTCCCGCTTGCCCGGCCTGCTGAAACGCTACATATGGACGATAAGCTTCCGGTAATATTCTGCTCACGGCCCCGCCCCAGGCGGCGGGGCCGGTTTATGGAGCACATCGCCCCTCTTTCGGGGCCCCCTTCTCGGCGCGACAGGCGCCAAGGTTCTCTATATTGCCCTTGGTCTGCTGTCCGTCTCCGTCAAAGGGGCTGCTTCACCGGGGCTTTTTCCTTCCTCCGACCCTCCGCCGCAGCGCAGGGGGAACGCCATTCAGGAGATTCTCTTTCATGTCGAAAGTCATCATCATAGACTACGGTTCCCAGGTGACGCAGCTCATCGCACGGCGCGTACGCGAAGCAGGCGTGTACTCTGAAATTCACCCCTGTGTTGCCACGGCGGAACAGGTCGCGGCCATGAAGCCGGATGCGCTCATTCTTTCCGGCGGCCCGGCCAGTGTGGGCGAACACGATGCCCCTTCACTGGATAAGGGACTGCTGGAACTGGGCGTGCCGGTGCTGGGCATCTGCTACGGCATGCAGCTTCTTGCGCACAACTTGGGCGGAGAACTCGCCCAGTCTGAAACGCGGGAGTATGGCCCGGCGGATCTGGAACTTTCCGCCTCTTCTCCCCTGTGGAACGGGATTACAGGTAAAAGTTCACGCGTGTGGATGTCGCACGGAGACAAGGTAAAGACGCCCCCTCCCGGATTCTCGGTGACGGGCCGTACTTCCACCCTGGACGTGGCCGCCATGCAGGACGAAAAGCGCCGCATTTACGCCCTGCAGTTCCATCCCGAAGTGTCGCACAGCGTGGACGGCGAAACCATGCTTCGCAATTTCTTGTTCAACGTGGCAAAAATCAACCCCGACTGGAGCATGAGTTCCTTTGTGGACCGGGTGATCAAGCAGACGCAGGAACGCGTGGGCGACGGCCATGTCATCTGTGCTCTCTCCGGCGGTGTGGATTCCACCGTAGTGGCGGTGCTCCTGCACAAAGCCATCGGCCACCGCCTGCATTGCATCTTTGTGGACAACGGGGTACTGCGGCAAAACGAAGGCGAAGAAGTGGTCGCTTACCTGCGCGAGCACTTCGACCTTAACCTTAAATATGTACAGGCTTCGGATCTGTTCCTCGACCGTCTGGAAGGCGTGGAAGATCCGGAAAAGAAGCGTAAAATCATCGGACATACCTTTATTGAGGTATTTGACCGTGAAGCACAGGCCATCAAGGCTCAGGGCGTCAAAGCGGATTTTCTGGCCCAGGGCACACTGTATCCGGACGTCATCGAATCCGTTTCCCACAAAGGGCCGAGTGCAGTGATCAAGAGCCACCACAATGTGGGCGGCCTGCCGGAAAAAATGAATATGAAACTCATTGAACCCCTGCGCGAACTGTTCAAGGATGAAGTACGCAAGGTGGGGGCCGAGCTGGGCATTCCGGATTCGATTCTGTGGCGGCATCCCTTCCCCGGACCCGGTCTGGCCATTCGCGTGGTAGGCGCGCTGACCCGCGAACGCCTGGATATTTTGCGCAAGGCAGACGTTATCGTGCAGGAAGAACTAAAATCTTCCGGCTGGTATCGTAAAGTGTGGCAGGGCTTCGCCGTGCTGCTGCCGCTGAAGACAGTGGGCGTCATGGGCGACGGGCGGACATATGAACATGTCATTGCCTTGCGCATTGTGGACAGCGTAGACGCCATGACGGCAGACTGGACCCGCTTGCCGCCGGATATCACGGCCCGGATTTCCGGCCGGATCATCAACGAAGTTAAGGGCGTCAACCGCGTCGTGTACGACGTGTCCTCCAAGCCGCCCAGTACCATTGAATGGGAATAAGGAAATTCCGGCATGAGGGCGGCCGGTTCGCTTCGATATTGAACACGCAGGCACCCGCTTGAGCGGACGGAGTATATATGTTTGGCATAGGCAGTACGGAACTTCTGGTCATTCTTGTTGTAGCGCTTCTGGTGCTCGGCCCCAAAAACCTGCCCAAAATCGCCCAGACACTCGGGCGCGCTATGGGCGAATTCCGCAAAGTATCCACAGAATTCCAGCGGACTCTGAATACGGAAATCGCCTTTGAAGAAGAAAAGGAAAAGCGCAAGAAAGAAAAAGAAGACGACCGCAAGGAGCCTGCCCCCGACCGCGACAAAAAAGACAGCGCTCTGCAAGCGACCGCCGCTCCGGCCCAAGCCGCTCAGCAGGACGCTCCACAGGCCGCCGCTGAGGTGAAAAAAGAGGATCAGGCATGAACGAGCCGCGCCCCGAAATGACGCCCGAAGCATCCGACGCGCTCAAAACGCATACTCTTGAGCAGGATACCGTGGAGCCCGCCCGGGCGGACTCCGGCGCCGCAGACCCCGCCGAGACTTCCGGCAACCTTCCGCCCGAGATGCTGTCGGCTGATGCGGTACAGGCTAAAAGTACTGCGACTTCCTTCCGGGAAGAAGACGATGACGAGGAAGAACTCCCCTTGCCCTCCCTGGCTTCCCAGCCCGCCCCTGCCGCTGTGCAATGGGCGGAAGAAAAGATGAGCACCACGCCTCTTGACGAGAACGGCGTGTCTTCCGGGGCCAGTACAGCTTCGGGCGACGGAGGGCAACCTCCGTTGCCTCCGGCACCAAGCGCTTCCGCCGCGCCTGCCACACCTCCCTCGACTCCGCCTTCCGCTCAGGAAGAAAAAAAAGACGGTGTTGCCCCTGAAGATGATGAACCCATGACGCTGCTCGGACATTTGGGGGAACTGCGCCGCCGCATGACCAGGATAGTCATCGCGATTATTCTGGGCTTCTTTGCCTGCTACAGCGTGGCGGAACCTCTGTATAACTGGCTGCTCATTCCGCTCAAGGCTACCCTTCCGGCAAATGGTCATCTTACCTTCCTTTCCCCGCAGGGTCTGTTTTTCGTGTATATGAAACTTGCTCTGCTGGCCTCGGTTTTTCTGACCAGCCCCTTTGCCTTTTATCAGTTTTGGTCTTTTATTGCGCCTGGCCTGTATCGGGAGGAAAAACGGGCCATTCTGCCGCTTTCTCTGTTGTCGGCTTTCTTTTTCCTGTCCGGCGCGGCGTTCTGTTATTTCATGGTGTTCCCCGTGGCATTTGAATTTTTCATGAGTTTTGCCACGGATGTTATTATCCCCATGATTTCGGTGGACGAATACCTCAGTTTCGTGGTTAAACTGCTTCTCGCGTTTGGTCTGGTGTTCGAGATGCCGCTGTTCTCTTATTTTCTGTCGAAAATGGGATTACTCACACCGGAAGCCATGCGCCGCCACCGCAAATACGCCATTTTGGCTATATTCATTGTGGCCGCCATTCTCACGCCGCCGGATGTGTTCTCACAAACCCTCATGGCTGCCCCCATGCTCGTGCTATATGAGATAAGCGTGTATGTTTCGGCCCTGGCGCGGAAGGGCAAGGGCACGGCGAAGTCTGGCAGTACAGCGGACAATGCCGAAGCGAATAACGAAACATCCGGCGGCTCTAGCGATAAAGAAAAAGAAGGGAGCGATAATGCCTGATACGCCCATGACAGCCCCAACGCCCCCGGCCCGGACTGCTGAAATTTCCCGCAGCACGGGAGAGACCCGTATTTCTCTTGCTCTTGCGCTGGACGGCGAGAGCCGGGCGGCAATTGTGACGGGCTTCGGCATGCTCGACCACATGCTTGCGCTGATCGCCTTTTGGGGCGGTTTTGATCTAAGCCTGCGCTGCGAAGGCGATTTGTACGTCGACGCGCACCACACTGCGGAAGATGTGGGGCTCTGCCTCGGGCAAGCCTTTCTTCAGGCGCTGGGAGATCGCAAAGGCATTGCCCGGACGGCCTGGGCCAGAGTCCCCATGGACGAAGCTCTGGCCGAAGTCGCCGTGGATCTCTCTGGTCGCCCCTGGCTGGAATGGCGGGGCGACGAACTGCTTCCTCCGGTATTGGCTAACCAGGAAAAGGATCTGTGGAGGGAATTCTACAAGGCATTTGCCTCCGCCGGGCGCTTTAACGCCCACATCGAATTTCGGTACGGCAAAAACGGTCATCACCTGCTGGAATCCGCCGCCAAAGGTATGGGCATCGCATTACGCGATGCTGTTTGGCGTGTGGGTTCCGCAATTCCCAGTACCAAGGGCAGCCTGGACTGACAGGCACAATACGCCGCAACGGCCTTCGGGCCCGACAAGGATTTTCCATGCGCCTCCGCACCCGTTCCATCGCTCTTTCGTTTCTTTCCCTGCTGCTTTGTGTCGGCCTGTCTGCCTGCCAAAAAAATGTCGCTCCGCATCAACTGGAAGGAGATTCTCTTTCGATCGGCGTGGCGCCGTTCGTTCAACCTTTAACCAGAGTTGACCTGTTGGCGGGTTACATTCCCGAAACGCAGGAACGCGTCACCCCGGAGCAACTCGCCGCTCTCGACTCACTGTTTCAGGCCAAACTTCAAAACCGCAAAGCAGATTTCCGTTTTCTCTCCCGCGCGAGCCTGCCTTCCGCTCCGGTTACGGACGAGCAGGGACGACGGAGTGCTCTGGCCACCTGGCTTGATTACGCCCGGAAGCAAAAGGTGCAGCTTCTGGTACTGCCCATGATTCTGGACTGGCGGGAACGTCAGGGGGGCGACATGGGGGTCACTTCTCCTGCATCCGTTAATATGGACGTATTTCTGCTTGACACGCGTGACGCCTCCGCTCGAGCCTTGCCCGGCGGAAGGGAAATCCCCGTGGTGCAGCGCGCCCACTATGCCGAAACCCAGGAAGCTCTGACCAGCAATCTGCTGGAGATTGGAGAATTCTTCAAGCGCAAGGGGAAATGGGTGACGGCGGCCGCACTGTGCGGCGAAGGCATGGACAAGGCCATCGTCGAACTCGGTTTGTAGCAGATTATGGGGTGTTGATGTTATAAGGGGGAGGGAAAACTTTCTTCAGAAAGTTTTCCCTCCCCCTTGCCCCCTCTCTTTCCAAGACTTTTATCAAACCCATTTCCCTCCCGCTTTCCGGGAGCAATGCTACAGAATTATTTTGAACCAGGAATGCCCCACTGTTCCGCTCCGGGAGCCCTGCGTTCACGGGATATGCAAGCCACGCTCCTTCCGCAAATTCGCTTTCCCGCAAGAGAATAAAAGGACCCCTCTATGATCATTTTTCCCGCCGTCGATTTGCAAGGAGGCCAGGCCGTCCGCCTCAAGCAGGGCAAGGCCGATGAGTCCACCGTGTTTTCTCCTGATCCCGTGGCCGCCGCTCTGCGCTGGCAGGAAGAAGGAGCCGAATGGCTGCACCTGGTAGACCTGGACGGAGCCTTTCAGGGAGAAAGCGTCAATGCAGCGCAGGTCAAGGCCATCTGCGCCGCTCTTGATATTCCCGTTCAACTTGGCGGCGGCGTGCGTGACGAAGCTGCTGTGCGCATGTGGTTTGACGCCGGAGTCACCCGCCTGATCATCGGTACGTTGGCGTTGGAAAAGCCCGAAGAATTTTCCCGTATCTGCAAGCTCTTCCCCGGCCGCATCGGTGTATCACTCGACGCTGCAGACGGC
>JAEXGX010000405.1 GCA_023450535.1 Pseudomonadota bacterium
GGGGGGGCCGGCGCGGGGTGGGGCCGGCCCGCCGCGCAACTCAATCAAGGAGAATAATCATGACACCACGTTCCATGCTCCATACCTGTGCCGTGACGGTTCTGGCCATTGCGCTTGTGTTCCCCTCCTTTGTTTCCGCCAGGGAAATCCTGCGCTTCGCCAATACCGGCGGCCCCAATGATGACTATACCTTTGGCTGCAACGAATTTGCCAAACGGCTGAAAGAACTTTCCGGAGGAAATTTCGACGTCAAGGTCATGAGCAACGGCGTACTGGGCAATGACCGCGTTGTCTGCGAAATGGCGCAGCAGGGCTCGCTGGACATCGCCCTGGTGGGGCAGAGCCAGTTCAATCTTTTCGTCAAACCTATTCTGGCCATGGATCTGCCGTACATGGTCGCCTACGAAAACAATCAAAAGGTGCTTGATGCCTTCAATCCCGGAGGGCCGCTCTATGAATATGTAGACGCCGAAGCGGCCAGAGCCGGGCTTAAGCTTCTCATGACGCTGGATACGCCTTTCCGTTCCTATGCCTTCAGCTCCGAAGTCAATGTCACCAGCCTGGGCAGCGTGAAGGGACGCAAGGCCCGCGTCACCATGAGCCCCATTGAAAAGGCCTTTGTCAACGCCCTGGGTATGAATCCCTGCCCGCTGGGCTGGACGGAGGTGTATACCGCGCTCCAGCAGGGTACCGTTGACGGCGAGCTGATCAATGTCGGCACTTTCGCTTCCAGTAAGCGGGATGAAGTTGAAGATACCATTCTGCTGACCCGGCACAACATGGCCAAGATTTTCGTGGTCATGAACAGAAAAAAGTTCGACGCCTATCCGCCCGAAGTCCGGGCGCAGATCATGCAGGCCGCGACCGAGGCCCAGCACGCGGAGTGGAAGGCAAGTGCCGAATTTGACCGGAAGGGAGTTGAATACTGCAAGGAAAGAGGCATCAAGCTCATTGAGCTGACGCCGGAGGAAAAGACCCGTATGGCCGATCTGATGAAGCCCGTATATGCCGAATACGAAAACCGGCTTGACTCTGCCTTCGTACAGTTGCTCAAGGACGTGCAAAAGTAGCAATGTCCCGATATTCCCTGCCGGGAGGCACTGTCTCCCGGCTCAGAATGATGACAAACCCCGCTTCGCGGAGTCTGCGCCGTCTAAGCCGCAAAGCGGCTTGACGGAAAGGCACAAAAATCAGTCACGTACGGCGCGGCAAAGCCGCGGCCTGCTCCTGATTTTTGGTGCTGCTGACTTTATCAGCAGCCTCTGCCGGGAGACACGGTCTCCCGGCTTCTCCCCTGACCCAGGAGTCCTCCATGACAACGCGTTTGGGACGCCTCCTTCGCTGGCTGGACGAACACGGGGAAAAACCCGTCATTGTCGTATCCTGCCTTGCGGCCCTTCTGCTCATTCCGTATCAGGTCTTTGTCCGCTATTTCCTCGGCACATGGTTCCACATGAACGTCGATACCTCGGCGGTGGAAGAACTCGCACTCTTCAGCCTCATCTGGGGTATCTATTTTGCCGTCCCCCTGGTTATCAAACGCAGGGAAAATATCAGGATGACGGCCTTCGTCGACGCCTGCATACCCGCGCGCTATCACAGTTTCATCCTTATCCTGAACAACATCGCCACGTTTGGCCTGACTGTACTCATCGTTTTTCTGTCCGTCCGCCTGATCCGGCTGCAATTCATCTTCCCGCAGGAAACGGCCACCCTGCGCATTCCCTATGCCATCCCCTACTCCATTCTGTTTTTCGGCTTTCTGTGCATGAGCATCCGCACGGCACAGGATACCCTCAAGCTGATCCGTGAAACGGGCCTCCGTGCATTCGCCTTTGCTCTGCTGCTCTGCTCCGCGTTCATTTCTCCCCTGTGGCTGATGGAACTCGAAACCACGCTGGTGTTGATCGGATCGCTGTTCATTCTCATGTTCGTGGGCGTTCCCATCGCCGTGTCGTTGGGGTTGGCGGGGACCTTTGCCATTGTCGCCTCGGATTTTCTCCAGCTCAACGTAGTGGGGCAGACGGCATACAACGCCCTGGACTCCTTCCCCATGCTGGCCGTATATTTCTTCATCCTCGCCGGTATTTTCATGGGTAAGGGAGGGCTCTCCGCCCAGCTGATCGGGCTGGCTGATCTGTTGGTGGGCGGGTGTACCGGCGGGCTGGCCATGGCCACCATTGTGGCCTGCATGTTTTTCGGCGCCATATCCGGATCGGGTATCGCCACCGTAGCTGCCATTGGTATGATTACCATTCCGGCGATGATTGAACGGGGCTATTCCCCTGCCTTTGCCGCCGCCGTGGTTGCCGCCGCAGGAGGCATCGGAGTCATGATTCCGCCGTCCAACCCCTTCGTGCTCTATGGCGTCATCACTCAGGTTTCCATCGGCAAACTGTTCATGGGCGGCATCGTGCCCGGTGTCATCACAGGCCTGCTTCTGATGCTCGTTTCCTGGCACATTTCCCGGAAAAACGGCTGGCGTGGAGAAGCGCACGGGCATACCCGGCGCGAAGTACTGTACGCACTGTGGAAGGCCCGCTGGGCGCTGATGATCCCCGTCATCATCCTCGGGGGCATCTACGGCGGTATCATGACTCCGACCGAAAGCGCAGGTGTAGCCGCTCTGTACGGCTTCATCGTCAGTTACTTCGTACTGGGCGGCATCACCCGCAAGACGCTTGTCCCGGTACTGGTGGACAGCGTAGTAACCAGTGCCACTGTGCTCTTTCTCGTGGCCATGGCCAGCATCTTCGGCTATGTCATGGCCATTGAGCAGATTCCGGATCTCATCGCGGAATGGATGCTGGGCATCACCACCAACAAGTATGCCATGCTGATGCTCATCAACGTATTTCTGCTCGTGGTGGGCGCACTCATGGAGTCGGCCTCGGCTACCATCATCCTTGCGCCCATCCTCATGCCCGTCATGACAAGGCTTGGAGTGGATCCCGTGCACTTCGGGGTCATTATGGTGTGCAATCTGGCCATAGGCTTCGTCACTCCGCCCATCGGTCAGACCCTGTTCGTCGCAGGTGCCATTTGCGGCGAAAAAACAGAGAAAATAGCCGTGGCCGCGCTACCGCTCATCGCGGCCATGATCCTCATGATTCTTCTTGTCACATATGTTCCCATTTTGCCCATGTTTCTGACACGCTTTGTCTAGTACCATGTAACATTGAATACTTCGTATTCAATGTTAAGATCGCTTCGCCGAAAGCGTGGTTTAGGAGTACTAGTGCTTGCCTGTAAACGTACGCACTACAAAATTCGTCAATATTTTCACCACAAAAGACGGTGATTTCAGCCCCCTGCCGGAGCAGTGGAGCTTCGCTCCGCTGCTCCGTGCGCGCTTCCATCCGGGAATACTCTGATTCATCCCTTGCCGGCGCGGATAGACACGCACCGGTCTACAAAACGGACCAACCCCATCTTCTGCCCGACAAACTCCCTCCCTGCAGCCGGAATGCAACGGAGCCCCCATGCGTATTGAACAACTCAAATTCTTTCTGGCTCTTACGCGGCTTCACTCTTTCCACGCCGCCGCGCAAACCCTCGGCATCACCCAACAGGCACTGAGTTCCTCCATCAAATCTCTGGAAAACGAATTTGGCGTGACCCTGGTCACGCGCAGCCGCACAGGATGTATGCTGACCGCAGACGGAGAAATCTTTCTCAACTACGCCCGGAAATGCCTGGATGACCACGAACGCATTCGTTCCTATTTCGCGGGCAAAAACAACGGATGGAACATCCAGAATTCTCTGGACGTCATTTTCACCAATTCCTTTCTTTCCACTTGCACTTCTGAGGCTATCAGCGCGTTCAGCCACGAATATCCAGACATCAAAATCAACGTGAAAGTGATGAACGACCCCAAAATGGAAGGCTACATCCGCAGCGCGGGAAAAAACGACTATCTTTTCCTGTGCTCCGTCCCCTTTACCGAAGACGGTGAAATCGTCCGCGAATTCATGCCGCAGGTACGAAATGTGGAGCTGCTCAAAAAAAATTATTATCTTGCCTGTGTCGCCCGAAGCTCCATTCTGGCTGACGAACGGGAAATTTCCCTCCGGCGGATTCTGGACTTTCCCATGGTGCTATCCAGCGAGAAAGGACAGGCCTGCACACCGCTGCAGTATGTGCTGAATCTCTATAAAAATCCGAATATTATCATGACCACACCTTCATTCTTTTCCTGGGCGCAATCAGTGGGACAAAATGTAGGAGTGGGTTTTACCCAGGAAATCTTTGTCCAGCTCGATCTCGTACGCAAGATGTTGGCGGATCATATTCATTTTATCCGGTTAAAGGAGAGAATCGGCGCATATCTGGGCGTAGTTCTCCCACCCAGGCCAAGCGCGGAAGTACAGTATTTTTTCCGCAAGATTATCTCCTCGCAGGAAAATCCCTGCGGCCTGTCTTGAGTATCAGCCCACTTCACGGACTTTCACTACCCTGAATCGGAATTGTAACGAGCTTCTCCAGACAGTTTGAATACTTCGCCCGCGCTCCTCGCTCCGGGGTCGCACGTTCGCGCCTCCGATTACAAGGAGGAAGCGAGAACGAAAGAGCCCCCCCTTGGCAGGGGCATGATGCCTCTGCACCTCCCATAATTACCATATATTATAATACGGGGTCCGGGGGAGATTGTCTCCCCGCCGGGGGGCGGGGCGGAGCCCCGGTTTATCGTTAATCCAAGAGCCCCGCGTATGCGGGGCTCTTACGGCTTTGAGTCACAATGCAAGCGAAGTTACTCGGCAAGTTCGAATTCTTCGCCCGCTTCCTTCTTCACATCCAGCGCGATCTTCCAGAGGATGGAGACAATCAGCGCACCCAGGGCGAAGATGCCCAGGCCGACGGAGACTTCCCAGAAGGAAGGAGTATAGATTTCAATGGTTTCATACGGAGTCGGCGTGAAGCCGCCGATCAGCAGGCCCAGGCTCTTGTCGATCCATGTGGCGATGAACAGCATGCCCAGCGTCCAGGGCAGGATCTTGTCATTGGTACGGAAGCGCGGCGTGAGCAGCAGCGCCAAAGAGGTAAAGGCGAACACCACGGCAGTCCACATCCAGCCGTTCACCCAGGCATCCACACCCTCATGCCCCATGAACAGGAACACAATGGGGTCGGAGTGGCCGGGGATGCCGCTGTAGAACGCGGTGAACAGTTCCAGACAATACAGGAACACGTTGATACCCATGGCGTAGGTGATAATCAGCGTGAGCGGACGCACCACTGCCTTGCCGGGATTGAATTTGGTCAGTTTCTTCAGCAGGAAGAGCAGCAGAAGCAGCAGGGCAGGGCCGGAACAGAACGCCGAAGCCAGGAAGCGGGCGGCCATGACGGCGGTGAGCCAGTAATGGCGGCCGGGGAGGCCCGCATACAGAAAACCGGTGACGGTATGGATGGAAAAGGCCCAGAAAATGGACGTGTACACGAGGTACTTGATCCATTTGGGCGGTTCCACATCATAGCGTTCGGCTTCCAATGTGGTCCAGCCGATGATCGCATTCAGGATCAGATAGCCCAGCAGCACCGTAGCGTCCCAGAACATGACCGAGTTCGGCGTGGGGTGCAGGAACATGTTCAGCACACGCTGCGGCTGGCCCATATCCACCACGATGAACAGCATGCACATGACCACCGCGCCGATGGCGAGGAATTCCCCAAAGATGATCACGCGTTTGAACGGTTTGTAGTGATGGAAATACGCGGGCAGCACCAGCATGACGGCGCCTGCTGCCACACCCACCAGATAGGTGAACTGCGCAATGTAGAAGCCCCAGGAGACATTGCGGGAAAGCCCGGTGATCTTGAGGCCGTAATAGAGCTGGAACACATAGACGATAAAGGCATAGCCTATGATGCACAGCAGGAAGCTGAGCCAGAGATAGAACTTGGGCGTACCCTTGAGCACTCGTTCGAGCATGGCGTCCTCCTAGATGATGTAGTAGACGCCGGGGTCAGTGCCCAGAGAGGGCTTGCGGCGTATGCTGTAGTTTTCCGCCAGAGCCTTGCTCACCACGGAGTCGGGGTCGCGCAGGTCGCCAAAGAGAATGGCCCCTTCGGAGGCTTCCACACAGACCGGGAGCAGACCTTTCTCAAGGCGCTCCGCACAGAAGGTGCACTTTTCCACCACGCCGCGCATACGGGTGGGGTAGGAGGCATTGAGCTCCTTGAGGAAAGGGCGAGGATCCTGGAAGTTGAAGCTGCGCGAGCCGTAGGGGCAGGCGGCCATGCAGAAGCGGCAGCCGATGCAGCGGTGGTAGTCAATGGCCACCAGGCCCTGCTCCGTCTTGTAGGTGGCCTTCACCGGGCACACCCGCACGCAGGAGGGATTCTCGCACTGGTTGCACAACATGAAGAAACGGCTTTCTTCCACCCTGGTGGGCAGTACAGGATGCACCTCATCCGCGAAGGCGTGATGATAGGTATCATCCCACAGCCATTTCACTTCCTGCGTACCGGGGATATCGGGCACGTTATGGTAGCTGTGGCAAGCGTCAATGACTTTGCGCATCTGTTCCACAGTGTTGATCTTGCGCGTGTCGATAACCATAGCCCAACGCCCGGCCTTCAGCGCCTTGTCGGCTGCCTCATAGGAACCCGCGCCTGCCGGGGCGGCGCCGGATTTGGCGGCCGCCATGGCCGCGCCCGCGCCTCCGGCCAGCGCGAACGCCGAAAGCCCGGCTACTTTCAGAAAATAACGTCTACTTGAATTCATGGTTATTCCCCTGAGGTATGACGTGGCAATCCCAGCAGTACGGGTTCACGCTGTTGGTATCGTGGCACTTGTCGCAGAAGGCTTCCTTGTCGCCATGGCAGGCCATGCAGGTGTTCTGCAGGCTGGTTTCCCACTTGCGGCCGTCGCTTGCGACATACACGCGCTTTTCGTTGCGCAGGGCCTGATCCCGCCATTCAATGAGCAGGCTCATGTGATTGGCACGCATCCATTCCTTCGGCTCGATGCAGGCAGCGCCCGCGTCCACGGTCTGCCCGTCGAGCACGATCTGCCCCTTGGGCTGCACCACTTCCGGATACTTGTATTCTTCCGAACCGAGGTTCAGCCAGAAGGGCATGGTAAAGATCCCCACAAAGACCACAAGGCCGGGGATGACATATTTTGCGTTGTACATTACGCGTCCTCCTCAGACTGGGGCTCAGACTTGGGCTCAGACCCAGCGTCGGTCTGCGCGGCGTCCCCGGCGTTGATTTCTTCCGG
The DNA here is from genome assembly GCA_023450535.1 of Pseudomonadota bacterium. Taxonomy (GTDB): domain Bacteria; phylum Desulfobacterota; class Desulfovibrionia; order Desulfovibrionales; family Desulfovibrionaceae; genus Mailhella. The sequence continues at coordinate 7,226 of JAEXGX010000405.1, forward strand.
CTCCTGAGCTTCGGACTCTTCCGGTTCGGGATCGGGGAAGGGCAGATCTTCCTGGCGCAAGTCCATGGTACGGGGGATTTCGCCCTTCATCACCAGCGCGTTAGCCACCAGTTCGTGCAGGCCGCTGACCGTTACCTCGGGCACCCAGTATTCCGTCAGAGGAGGCAGGGCCGCGCGGTCAAGCGCGCACACGCAGGCCATCCAGTTGACATTGTGCTTGTCTGCCACATAGCGCAGGGCATTAGCCCGGGGGAAACCGCCGCGCATACGGATATCCATGATTTCTTCCGTGTTCAGGCCGGAACCGGAACCGCAGCAGAATGTTTCTTCACGGATAGTATGCTCGGGCATTTCCACAAAGTTGTTGCACACCGCACGCAATACGGCGCGGGGTTCTTCCAGCAGGCCCATGCCGCGCGCCGGGTTACACGAGTCATGCCACGTCGTGACAATGTGGTTGTTGCGTTCCGGACGCAGATTGAGCTTGTTATGATGGATAAGGTCGGCGGTGAATTCAGCGATGTGCACCATTTTGGTCGCCGCCGCGTTCTTGAACACCGTGCCGGTGATCGGCGACACGGGCTGTTCCATGTTCGGCGGGGTGGGGCCGTTGTAGGTGGCCATGTACTGGTTCACCACACGCCACATGTGACCGCACTCGCCGCCAAGAATCCATTTGGACCCCAGGCGTTCAGCCTCGGCGTACATCTTGGCGTTCAGCTTCTTGGCTACGTCAAAAGACACAAAGGAGCCGAAGTTGCCGCCTTCCGAGGCGTAGGTAGACAGGGTGTAGTCCAGCCCCAGCTCATGGAAGAGCATGAGGTACCCCATGAAGGTGTAGATACCAGGGTCGGCGAAATAGTCGCCGGACGGGGTGATGAACAGAATTTCATGGCCTTTTTCGTTGAAGGGAGGATCGATGCGGATGCCCGTGATCGTCTCGATGTCGTCGCACAGAAATTCGACGATTTCCTTCATTGCGTGCGGCTGGATGCCAAGGTGATTGCCGGTGCGGTTACAGTTGGACACCGGGTCCATGATCCAGTTGGAGGCAAGGCCGAGTTCCAGCAGCATCTCACGCACCAACACGGTCAGTTCGGCGGTGTCAATGCCGTAGGGGCAGTAGAGAGAGCAGCGGCGGCACTCGGAGCACTGATAAAAATAGCTGTACCATTCCTTGATGATGTTGGCATCCAGCTTGCGCGCCCCGGCCACCTTGCCGAGCAGCTTGCCCGCAAGAGTGAAGTCCTTGCGGTACACCGAACGCAGCAGTTCGGCGCGCAACACGGGCATATTCTTGGGGTCGTTGGTGCCGAGGAAGAAATGGCATTTGTCCGCGCAGGCACCGCAGCGCACGCACACGTCCATAAATACCTTGAGGGAACGATGCTTGTCCAGACGCTCCTTCAGCGCATTGTACATGATATCTTCCCAGTTGGAGGGAAGATTCCAGTCCTGGTCTTCCGGCGCCCAGGTATGAGTGCGCTTGAAACCAAGGCCAAGCAGAGTATCCGGTTTAGCGGGGTAACAGAAGTTACCGGGACGGATTTCCGACTTGACGTCCATCCATCCCTTGTCGGGAAAAGCCGGCGTAGCAGCCAGCAATTCAGCGGGTGTGGGCATTTTAGGCATGGCCGTAACTCCTTAGGCGCCGACGCCGTTGCCGGCTTCCGTTGCGGGTTCAGGCTGCTTTTCCAGCGGCAGACCGGCTTCGGCCATGGCATCGCGGAAGTCGTCCTCATATTCGGCATAGGTATGGAACTTCTTGGGCGGGTTCCAGGGGTTCACATGCCGTTCTTCGCGGGTGTTCACCTTCATGTTGCGTGTGGGGGACATGAACACGCCGCCCATATGCATCAGCTTGGAGAAGGGGAAATAGGCCAGCAGCACGCTCACGAAGGTGAGATGGATAAAGAAGATGGGGCTGAGCCCTTCCGTGGACAGAGAAGAGAAAGAGAAGGTGAACAAGTTCATGATGAACACCTTGGCCTGAGCGATGTCCACCTTGTCGATATAGCGCATGCAGATGCCCGAACCGGCCACGCAGATCAGCAGGAACAGTGCGAACCAGTCGGCAGGCAGAGAAATATAACGCAGTTTTTCGGTATACAGGCGGCGCAGGAAGAGAAAGCCCAACCCGGCCAAGATAAAGGCGTCGGTGAGATAGAAACGGGGGTGGCCCACCTGCATCACGCCGTCCAGAAATTCGATGACCTGGATGCACACCGGCACCGGGTCAAGGAAGAAACGGGCATGGCGCATGACAATGACCAGCATGCTGTAATGGAACAGCAACGCGAACACCCACAGCCATTTGGAAGAATAATAGGTCAGGCGGGGCACACCGTTGATGGTGGTTCGTTCGGCCGCAGTGTTGCGGAACAGGGAACGGAAGGTCAGCACTTCCAGCGCCATGCGCCCGACCACTGCAGCAGTGGTCCACGGCGCGTCCAGCCGCGAAGGCTTGATCCAGTCCAGAGAACGCTGCTGGCCGCCCACAGTGGGAATGGCAAACGGCACGGGCGACTTGGCCCAGTGCACCACTCTCCAGACGAACCCAACGATAAACACGGCCAGAGCGGCCAGAGGCAATGCGCCGAGCACGCCTTGCAGGCCAATCATTGAGCCACCCCACCCTACGATCAGGATGAGCAGGGTTGCTACCAATGCGATGGTCATTCCACTACCCCTCGGATTGACGGTTTCAGGAAGAACGCTCTTCCCGCCGGTGCGGGTCGCCCCGCTTTATGCGTTGTCGGCGCAAGCCGATGCAAGCCCTTATTCAGCCAGTCCAGCCAGCTTGCAAACCCCGCTTCGCGGAATTTGCGCCGCCTGTGCCGCAAAGCGGCTTGACGGAAAGGCACAAAAATCAATCGCTGTTTTGCCGCGCTATGCGTTCCCTTCTTCAGTACGGACGTCTCCGAACTCCTCCGGAGACAGACCCTGCCGTTGCGCCCAACGCAGGAGCGAAGACTGGGCGCGCTTTACCTCGTCCACCCGCATCCGGAAAATACGTTCCCGGTCAGCGGCGTACAGGTCAAGCGCAAGAAGGGCCAGACTGTCCAGGCGGGCTTCCGCCTCAAAACAACCATCCAGAATTTCTCCGGCGGGCGGACAGGCGCGCCTGGCGTCCTCACGTCCGGATTGTTCTTTTTTATCTTTCGATTTGGCGGGATCAGGGCCGAACAAAGCAGCCCGCACAATATCCTTGAGCAGGAACAACGGCCCTACGGCCTGCGACGGCGTAAAATCCTGCACCGCACGCAAACGGATCAGATCGTTCAGAGCGGCCTTCACCTCACGGGGGGAGGTATCCAGCCCGATCACGGCGTCAAAAAGGACCCCCAGGCTGGCCCGAGTGGTCTGCCCTACCGGGTTTGCAAAAGGATCCATGCTGGTACGCACGAACCCTGCACTCTGCAAGGGATACGACGAGATGAATTTCTCCACCCACGCCCCGAGCAGCTCCTCGCGCCGCGCGACACATATTTCCGTCACATTCATGTTGACCCACAACAAGCGCCTGGCGGCAAGCAGACAAAGCCGTGCGCAGCCAGACATAGAATTAGGCAAAACTGTAGAGAACCTGAACGGCTTAGCCTAGCGGATTTATAACAAATACACAAGACGCGGGATCACGTTTTTTTGTCGAACCAATCGGAAAATCCATAAAAATCACTACGATCACAAACTGTGATAACGTCAGCTCCCGCTGTTCATGAGTTCGTGCAAGGAGCCGCGACCGACGTTCTCCGGTTTTTCACACGGCTCTTCCCCCGCGCAGAAACCGCTCACTCCAAACAGAGAATCCTCCGCCCTGCGGGAAACGTTTCCCTGCTCTCCTGCATCGGAAGAAGGCCGCTCAAAGGCTTGGCCAGGCGTTTTAGGGGATGTTTGAGAAGGTGGTTCGCGCAGCAGCACGGCGGGAACGCCTGTGAATTCCACAAAGGGCAAGCGTTCCGACCCCGCTTCCAGTACATGCGCCCGGTTACGCCACAGGCGCAATTGCAAAAGCGCCCGTTGCGGAAGTGCCAGTAAAGGAGACGTTGACGCGTCCGAAACAGGGGAAGAGGCCAGAGCTGCATCCAGCGCAGAGGGCAACTTTTCTCCTGCCTCGGTGCGGCGGATGATTTCCGCAATCACAGCAAGGTCACTCTCCTTCTCGGCTACAGGATACCATACCACGCTCGCGTCTTCTCCCGCCGCTGCCGCAACCAGGGAGCGACAGGCTTCGCAGGAGGGCGAGAAATAAATACGCGCCGAAGCGGCCGCATTCCCTGTGGGCAAAGGCCAGGGCTTCATCATCCCGTGTACGACCACCCCCGCATCAAGCAGAAACAAGAAACCCCACAGAATGAACAACGGCGAAGCGGAACGCCGGGGCCGCCAGCGCTCATTGATGCGCCCTCCCTCTCTCCGTTCTCTCCGGACTGCGCGGAAGGCCAGAAACACCAATGCCAGCAACAGACCAATGATCAGACAGTTGAAACAGGGAGCGGCGGCAATCATGACGCAAAGCAATACACAATCCAGCATCAGGCCGAATGCGGCGGCAAAATAACCCACTGCGGCAAACCCCAGCAGCGCCGCGAACAAAAACACAGCAAAAGAGACCGCGCCGATGAGCCACAGGGAAATCCCCCCTATGGTAAAATTCTGGAACAAACGGCAGCCCTCGGTCACGCACAGGACTTCGGGCGTACCCCAAAGATTCCAACAACTGAACAATATCCCTGCCAGGGACAGGAGGAAGGGCAGGAGCAGAAAACGTGACGGACGTAGCATGGTGCAGGCCTCCAGAAAAGGGATAAAAGCAACCTAGCGCAGTCCGGGCCGTTCCGCAAAGGGGAAATCCCCGGACTGGCGCAACAAGGGCATTTGTGGTATGAATTTTTAGCTATCCCGCCACGGCTCCGTTTCAAACACGGAGTCTTTCAATACACCACTCCTTTCCTCGAGGAATATATGCTCGCCTATCCCGCCATTGATCCCGTTGCCGTTTCCCTCGGCCCCATGCGCCTGCACTGGTACGGCCTCATGTACGTGATGGCCTTTCTGCTGGCCTGGCTGTTGGGACGTTACCGGGCATCCCGCCCCGGCTCCGGCTGGAAAAAGGATCAGGTGGACGACTTCGTTACCTGGGCCATGCTCGGAGTGGTTGTGGGCGCGCGCCTGGGCTACATTCTGTTCTATGATCTTGAGGCCTACCAGGCCGACCCCATGGAAATTCTGCGGGTGTGGAACGGAGGCATGTCCTTCCACGGCGGCCTTCTCGGGGTTATGGCAGCCTCCTTGCTCTGGGCAAAAAAACAGGGCAAGCGTTTCCTCGACGTGTTGGACTTCGTCGCGCCTCTCGCCCCGCTGGGCCTGCTTTGCGGACGTATCGGCAATTTCATCAACGGCGAACTGTGGGGCAAGGTCAGCGACGTAGACTGGGCCATGGTTTTCCCCGGCGCGGGCGAACTACCCCGTCACCCCACCCAATTATATGAAGCCGGGCTGGAAGGGCTGCTGCTTTTTCTTGTCCTCTGGATCTATTCCCGCAAACCCCGCCCCATGGGCGCGGTGTCCGGACTCTTTGCCGTTGGCTACTCTCTTGCCCGTATCACGGTGGAATTCTTCCGCATCCCCGACCCTCAACTGGGCTATCTCTACGGCGGCTGGCTGACTATGGGGCAAATACTTTGTCTGCCGCTGCTCTTCGTCGGGCTCTGCCTGCTGTTCTATGCCTGGCGGCAACACAAGGACCCCTGCCGCGAACGCGTGGAACTGGAAGACGGTAGCGTGATCTTCATCCGGCGGCGCTAGCCTGTACCATGTATTTGTTGACAGGCCCCTCTTTTTAAGAAAGGATCAAGAGATCTATTTGATCTGGAGGATATATGGCAAAAGAAGACGCCATTGAAGTTGACGGCGTGGTAGAGGAAGCTCTGCCCAACGCTATGTTCCGTGTGGAACTGGAAAACGGGCACGAAGTGCTGGCCCACATTTCCGGCAAGATGCGCAAATTTTATATTCGCATTTTGCCCGGTGACAAGGTTAAGGTGGAACTTTCCCCTTATGACCTTTCCCGTGGACGCATCACCTATCGCATGAAGTAGGCATGAGTGCCCTCAGCGCCGGAAGGCCCCGACCTGTACTCAGGCACAAGCCAGTCAGCCTGCCGCCCGCGCACACATCTGCATTCGCCCTGATCCGCATCGCCCCCGGCGACGCGGGTCTTTTTCGTTATCTCCTGGAGGCACAGGATAATCTTGCCCTTTTTACCGTGCTCGATCCTGGCGAGGGCCTGTTCAAGCTCATCTTCTCTCCGCACCAGAAAAAACAGGTCATGGATGCCCTTGCATCCATGCGAAACATGGTGGAGCTTGAAGTATACGACTGGCCACACCCTAGTGCCTGTTAACGCTATCTGGGATAGTTCCAGCATATCGGGCGGGGCACGGGGTGCCTTTAGCCGTAGAAGCGAAGCTTCGTACGGATAAAGAGAGCAAAGATGAACCCCGAAAAAACAAACTTTTTTCTGTTTGTGTTAACAAGTCCCAGGGCAGATTGACTTTCCCTTTTTGCAAGCCCCATGAGCCGTCATCACAAACCTGACGTCCTGCGTCTCCCACGTTCACAGAGCCGCAAACGGGAACACTTCACAGCATGAATGCTGCGGCCGTGCCCCAGTTCAGGAGGGCGCGGCCGCAGTTTCATATTTTCGTATTCCCCAGCAGCCTGCTAAGTGTGGTCCAGAGAACCTGCATATCAATCGGCTTGGCCACATGCGCGTTCATTCCGGCATCCAGCGCGGTATGGATATCCTCAGTGAAGGCATTGGCCGTCATCGCCACAATCGGTATCCGTTTGGCGTCTTCCCGCTCCATGCGCCGAATTGCGCGCGTTGCATCGTGACCGTTCATGACCGGCATCTGGATATCCATCAGGATCGCGTCATAAGTGCCTGGGGGAGTAGTTTCAAATGCCTGTACTGCCTGCGCTCCGTCCTGCCGTAGCATGGCGGTCGCTCCGTGCATTTGCAGCAATTCGCAAATAATCTCCGCATTGATGGCATTGTCTTCAGCAATGAGGAAATGGCGACCGGCAAGGTTTTTGGCACTGGGGCATGAATCTCCCTGCGCATGTTTTCCGCTCTCGTCCGTTTCAGGCGCCCGCTCGAATTCCAATTCTATGGAAAAGCTTGTCCCCCGATGGAGACGGCTTTTTACACCGATCTTGCCCCCCAGCAATTCGACCAGCCCTTTGGCAATGCTCAGGCCCAAGCCGCTGCCTTCCACACGTGCCGTATTCGAATTACGGGTGAAAGGATCGAAGATATGCGAAAGAAATTCTTCCGGCATGCCGATGCCGGTGTCGCTGATCTGGAACAGATACCGCACATTGGCCGTGTTCTGGACAGGATCAATTTCTTCAATCACAAAGTCGACTCGCCCGCCCTCCGGCGTGAACTTGACCGCATTACTCAGAATATTGATCAGAACCTGGTTGATGCGCAGAGCGTCCCCATAAAAGTGCCAGTGCCGCACGTTACGGATATCAGTCTGCAATTGCAGCCCGGCCTCCTTTGCCTGGGGAAGCATCATATTGGACAATTGATTGAGCACGTCGGATAACGAGAGCCGCAAAACATTCAAAGCAACCTTTGCCCGTTCAATCTTGCTCATATCCAATATGTCGTTGACAAGGCTCAGCAGGTGCCTGGAAGAAAGCGAAATTTTCTGCAGGCAATTCTCTACATATTCGCGTTTGTCCAGATGGGCGAGCGCGACTGTGGTCATCCCCGTGATGGCGTTCATCGGCGTACGAATATCGTGGCTCATTGCTGACAGGAAGTCGCTTTTCGCCTGGTTTGCCTCTTTTGCCAGGGCCAAAGCCTTTGCCAGAGCATCCTTGGACTGGCGCTCCGCCATCAGCATATCGGTCACATCCGCCCGCACCATGCAAATCGTCTTGTGTTCCGCGTCGCCCCATAACACAGAAAATTGCTTATACTGCTGGCTGTTTTCCCCATAATAGGGAAGTACAAAATCATAGCCGGACGGTTTTTCCTTCAACTGGCGGCACATGGCGTCCAGACTGAATTGCTGTATGTCTTCAGTCTGTTTCTTCCCGTCTCTCAACCCGTAAAACAATAAACTCTGAGCAGAAGTATTGAAATCCTCGACAACGCGTGGCAGATTTTCCAGCACCATCTTTCGGGTGTACAGCACCGCTCGTCCGTCCTGAATGGTGATGAGCGCCGTCATTTCAAACGTATGCGCCAGAATATTGAGCAGGCCCTGTTGTTCGCGCACCGAGTCGGTAATATCCGTCCTGGCAAGGCAAATGCGCTTCAAGCGTGATTCTATGAGGGAGAGCGTCACATTTTTAGTGCGTATATTGCCTTTTTCTCCCACCACGGAATACGAAAAAGAATAGCCCCCTCCTGCACGGAGCCGCTCAAGCATCGAATCAGGATCGAACATCTGTGCGACCAGTTCCCGGTCGCGGGGCACCACCTGTTCCCGCAGTAGATTCTGCACATGAAGGGAATATCTGCCCGTATTGTCTTCCGCAGTCGGGGAAGAATCTTTCCCGCTGACAATAGTATAGCGATCCTGTATCAAATCAATGTCAACCACGATATCATACCCGTCCACCGAAAGCGTCCGCAAGATACGGTCGGAAATCGTCTTTTGCGTGGTATCGGTCACGGTCAGGATACCGGTAACGTCGTTATCAGGCCCCTTGATCAGGTTAGCCTTAAACCGCACATAGCGGCCATGGATATCTCCAGGCATTTTGACGAAGCAATCCTGAATGATTTCATGCTTGCCCTGCTTATAGGCTGCCATTGCAGGCTCATTAAGGTAGGTTTGCAAAAAGGCTTGCCGCTCGCGCTTCTCGACGATCAGGCTGGCAATGCCGGTGAAAAATCCCTCACGACTCGCTCCGAAGCGCTTGAGCAAATCAGAATTGGTGCGATCGACCATCTCATAAATGCAATCGTGCGAAACAGAGCAGTGCCCGACCATCAGGGCATCCTGTCCCGGAGTACGGTAATGTTGCAGCAATGCCTCATTATACTGGCGGCGCAGTTTTTCCTGTTCCTCACGTTCACGGGTTATATCGCGATAACTGGCATAAACTCTGCTTTCTCCATCCTCACTATGAATCATGGTGAGCATGTTTTTGACCCAGACATAGCTGCCGTCACCTTTTTTCAGACGGTATACGGCTTCGCTGTATTTTCCTCCTCCGGCAATATACTTCGCCAATTGCGCAATAACGCGCTCCTTGTCGTCCGGATGCACACCTACCGTCGCATCATCCTGGTAGAGCTTCCATGCCTGCTCGACGCTCATACCGGTCATCTCAGCAAAGCCTTCGGACAGAAACTCCGGCTTCATGGCGCCATCCTTTTGGCAGCGCACAACAGCGGCGCCTCCGGGCAAATATTTGACCATTGTCTGGAAATACTGCTCCAGCCGCTCCTTTTCTCTGAGCGTTGTTTCTTCCGCCGTGATGTCACGGACAAATTTGACGTATGCCGGAATACCGTTCCAGTCGGTTTTTTGCAGGTGAACGCTGTAGAAACGGCCGTTTTCCTTGACAGTCAGATCCCCAGATTTGTCAGATTCGCCAGACCAGCTTGCGCCAGCTGTGCGGCTGGCGCGTTCCAGTTCTTTCTCAAGCGGTTTTTGGGCTTCACTCACATGGGCGTAAAGCAGATCCTGCCCATCCCGGCTGATAACGAAAATCGCATCGGCGGTCTCGTTGGCAATACTCTGGAATAAGCGGCTTTCCGCAGACATGCCGGTGAGAACAACGTTAAAACGCATGCCTTCGCCAATGGGGTCTATCCGCTGGCCATTCAGGTGAATCCAGTTCAGGCTCCCGTTCTTGTGGCGGATTCTGTACGAAATATCCAGAACTTCTCCGCTTTTTACCGCGTCTTCCACTGCTGTTCGCACGCGCGTGCGATCCAGTTCATAAATAACATGAAACACATCATTATGTGCAAACTGCGGTTCATCTTCTCTGGAATATCCGGCCAGAGCCAAACAGCCGTCAGAATAAAATGCGGGGACAAACCTGCCCTCTTTAAAACGATAGCTGGCAATTCCGCCCGGGATGGAATTGAGCATATGCTCCATTTCCACCTGTGCGTCCTTCATATCCGTAATGTTGTGAAAGACAGTGTGAATCAAAGGGCAGCCGTCCGACTCTCCGATCCATTTTACTTGGGCGCGTACCCATACCGTATGGCCATCCTTGTGCGGCTTACGGAATTCAAACGTGTCTACCCCTCGTGTTGCAACGACCCGCTGCACTCTCTCTTGTACCATGGCCGTATCAGCCGGAAACGTCATTTGCAGCGCATCGCTCTTGCTCAGCTCTCTGTATTCCTCCATAGTATAGCCGGATAATCCGGGTACACCTTCCGAAAAATAAACCGTCTCATATCTGTCTGAGACTTTATAAATGGCGACTCCCCCGGGAATCGAATTAATGATATCCTGCATCTTTTCATTGGCGGATTTCAATTCTTCACTGAGTTCTCCAGCCACAATTTCCCTGGCGAGCATATCCGTGATATCCACCGCATATTCGATATGCGCGGGCCGACCATTCCAGTCGACGATCTTTCCGCTGAGCTGATAACAGCGCCCGTTCCGTGAGTGGCGGAACTCGCGCACAAAGAGATTGTCCCGGCTCATCTGCCCCACCTGGCAAAAAGGACAACGGCTGTCAAAACCTACTGCGTGATAACACGTATCGTTCAGCTCGGAAGCCAAAGACGCGAACAGGTCTTTTGCCGAACGGTTTGCATAGAGCAACGTACAATCATCAAGCGCGCTGACATAAACACAGACAGGCGCATTGTCCAATACGGTGAGCATCGGTTCGGACAAAAGCGAGGGGACAGACTCTCTTCGCGTCATAATTACGTTACTCCTTACAACTCATCATTTCGAGAAGCGTTCCGTAGTCGGATCGCATCCGCCCCGCACCTTTTCAGCTCTTCCCCAAAAATCCTCACCACTCAACTCTCCCTTTCAAAAATAAAATCATGAAGCGTCTGATACAGCCGTTCCGGGTCAATAGGCTTTGCTAAATGGGCATCCATACCAGCCGCCTTGCTTTTCTCGATGTCGTCATCAAAGGCATTGGCGGTCATGGCAATAATGGGAATTGATCTGGCATCGGAATTGCTGAGGTGGCGGATATTGGATGCTGCGGTCAGACCGTCCATCAGAGGCATGCGGATATCCATCAAAATCGCGCTGTAGTGCCCTTTTTCAGATTTGCTGAATAACTCCAACGCCCGTAAGCCGTTCTCCGCAGTGTCAACCGAAAGTCCCTTGCTTTCCAGCAGCATGAGGGCCACTTCGGTGTTGATGGCGTTGTCTTCGGCCAGAAGAATACGTTTACCGGAAAAATCATACTCAACCGTCTCTTTTTCCTGTATCTGCTTTTCTTTTTCACCCATGGCCCGGGCGAAGGCCGAGATCAGGGAAGATTTGAACATGGGCTTGCTTATCAACAGATTAACACCTGCAAGCTTCGCTTCATGCTCGATCGAGCTCCAGTCGTAGGCGGTCATAATAATAATGGTGACTTCCTGCCCTACAATCTCCCGGATACGCCTTGCTGTCTCAATACCGTCCATCTCCGGCATTTTCCAGTCGATCAAAATCATATCATAGTGCTTGTTCTGCTCCCATAGAGATTTGACTCTTTCTATGGATTTACGGCCGCTGTCCACCCATTCGGCGCTGACCCCGATCTCGCGGAGTGTGGCCACCGCGCTTTCGCAGACCACGATATCGTCATCCACCACCAGCATTTTCATGCACGAAAAATTGTAGTTCTCTTTTTTCTGCCGGTGGCGAAGTTTTTCTTCTTCGGTGATGCCAAGTTTAACGTCGATCGTGAATTCTGATCCTATGTCCTTGATCGAACGTATCATGATCTGACCGTCCATCAAATCGACCAGACTTTTGGAAATGGCAAGCCCCAGACCGGTGCCGCCGTACAGGGCGGTAGTTCCCGTGAATTCCTGCGTGAACGGCTCAAAGATATGCGGGAGGAATTCTTCACTCATCCCGATGCCGGTATCATTGACAATAAAACGCAGTACCGCGTCGTTTTTTGTCCGCTTGTGCAGCGATGCCGAGAACGTAACCTTACCCCCCGGCCCGGTAAACTTGATGGCATTGCTCAGGATATTGATGAGCACCTGTTGCAGCTTCATCGCGTCGCCGATGTAGTAATCATCCAGCACGGGATCAACAACGCACTCGTATTCCACATCCTTGACAGAGGCCTGGGTATAACAAATAGAATTTATACCGTTCAGGAAATCTTCCGTCGGAATTTTTTCACTTTTAAGCAATATCTTACCGCTTTCGATCCGGCTCATATCCAGAATATCGTTAATCAGGCTAAGAAGAAAACGTGAGGAAATGCCGATCTTGGAAATGCAGTCGGCCAGCCGATCCTTGTTCTCTGTAGATTGCGCCGCGATAGCACTCATGCCAATGATGGCGTTCATGGGTGTACGTATTTCATGGCTCATGCGGGAAAGAAAATCGGACTTGGCGGCGTTGGCCTGCTCGGCAGCCACCAGCGCGGCGGCCAGCTCTTCTTTCTGCCTTTGCTCCTGCCGCACCACATCGGTCACGTCCGCGCGCACCACACACACGCGTTCCAGTTCCTTGCTGATATAGAAAACGTGGAAACGCTTAACCCGCGTCTCACCGTTCTTGTGCATCTCAACGGCAAAACTGTAGGAATCCTTGTTTGCCAATTGCTGCCGGATATGGGCGATATCCAGCCTGCTCAGATATTCCCGTTCCGTCACCTCGTCCATAATGCCGCCGGGCGCGGTTAGCACGGCCTGCCGGAATTTGCCCGTAGCCGGAAGCAACTGCTTTTCATCCGCCTGGGCGTTGACGATCCGGTAGCTGCCCCGCAACATATCGACCTCGACAATGATGTCGTAATCCAACGCGGCAATTTTGTTCAAAAGAAGTTCCTGCACTCTCGCTTCGGTCACGTCCTTCGTGTAAAAGAACACGATGACATCCATCGTCTCTGGGTTGAGATACGACCGGAAGCCGGTGCTGGCCCAGAAAAGAACTCCGTTCTCATCCCTCCGCAGGAAATCAAAGTGATATTCCTCTTTCCCGGCTGCATAATCAGCGATCACACTATCCCGCCTAAGCGTACGCATAATAAAGTGCTGATACGCAGGGTCCACAGCTGAGGCAGCCATCTTCTCTACTGTGCCGGTATATGATTCATCAATACTTACAGTAACTGCCTCATTTGTCGAAAGATAGCTCTCCACTCGGTTCTGCGTAACATTCATACGCCCCTGGATACTATCTTCAACTGTAGAGTGTTCAATAAAATAAGCAAGTTCTTTGTCATAAAGTTCTCTGACTCGATCTCGTAACTGCTTTTCTTCCGTAATATCCACGAATACACAGTAAAAATAGCGTTCACCCGACTTTTCCGTCAGAGTCTGTACTTTAAGAGAAATCCATTTAATTCCGCCGTCTTTGCAGATCAGGCGATGTTCGCTGTGCAGAACCTTTCCATGACGGAGATGTCTTTCCACCTTTCGGATTACTTCTTTGAAGTCATCCGGGTGGGTAACGGCGGCCATGGAATTGCCCAGCTCCGCGAATTCTTCCCGGGTATAGCCAAGGAATTTGAACAGCCGGTCGTTCGCGTCGATGACCGAAAACATATCATCGTCACGACAACGAAAGACTGCGCCGGGGATATTGTTGTAAAGATGCAGCAATTCCTCCTGAGCTTCCTTCTGTGCCGTGATATCCACACAAACCGATTCAATGGCGAGCCGGCCATCCTCCGCCGTCAACATTCGCCCGATGTCGTGCACCCATATGTAGGAACCGTCCTTTTTCTTCATGCGGTAGTCGACAACATATTCGCCTTTTTCCCCAATTTGCGCTTCCACCATGTCATCGACGGCCTTCCGATCGTCCGGGTGCATACTATTGGCAATAAGCCCGTCAATGTCAGCGACAAAGTCCTCTTCGCTGTCATATCCCAGATACTCCAACATCCGGCGATTAATAAAGTAAAATGGAAAGCCTTCCTCAATGTAACCGCCCATCATGCCGCCCATCACCGAAT
>JAEXGX010000007.1 GCA_023450535.1 Pseudomonadota bacterium
GTTCAAACCAGCGAAATCCGATGCTCAAACCTTCGCGCCCCAAAGCCTTTCTTCCATAACAGGCCCATCGCCATATGAGGTGAGCTATTCTGCGTCATCCTTCACTTCCCGCTTTTCTTCCTCTTCCAGAACAGGCGCACGCTGAAGGATTTCCTCCAGCTGAATATCGCCGCACAATACGCCGACAATTTCATCCTTCTCGTCTGTCACCGCCATAGATACGGAAAGAATCAGCTTGCCCGTGTACTGCGACTGGTACACATCAGTAATGTGCAACTCCCCGTCGGCCATGGGCATTTTAAACCACTCGCGGCCGGAATAGTCATACCCCGGCTGAGGCAGATTGCCGTACTTTTCAGTATAGGCCGGATCTGTGATGACGGACTGAAGCAGACGGCCCGCCGCATCCGTCAGGGTCAGGAACTGAATAAAGGGATAATGAGCTACGAAATCGTGCATGAGCGCGGGAGTCCGCGTGTCGTCGGGACGTACCGTGCAATTTGCGGCCAGGCGTTCGATGAGGTGCGCAGCCAACTGTCCGGCCAAACGCTTGATACGCTGAAGTTCGGATACAAAAAGTTCCGGCATGTAACGCTTGACCAGCGCTTCCATTTCCTTGTTGGAGAAGGAGGTGTTGCGTCCTTCCTCATAGGCTTTCATGATCTCATTGTAAATCAGCCCCACGGAAGGATGCTTCTTGGTGACTTCACGTTCCGGCGAGAGCTTGAGATTGTGATTGATCCAGTAGGCCACGCCCGCCCGGCCGGACTTGTCCGTAATGATGATCGGCACAGGGCGGCCGAGAATCTTGGATGTATCAAAGATATTGTAGATTTCCTCGTTCTTGGCCAGACCATCCACGTGCACCCCGGCGCTGGTGGCGTTGAAATCACGCCCCACCAACGGATAGTTGGGCGGGATGACATATTCCAGTTCCTTCTCGAAGAACTCTCCAATCTCGGCAATCACGGTGGTATCCGCTGCCTCGTCCTGCCCGGTGAGAGAAATGTATTCCATGACCAGCGCTTCCACCGGAGTATTGCCTGTGCGTTCGCCGAAGCCGAGCAGCGCGCCGTTAACCGCGCCGCAGCCGTAGAGCCAGGCTGTCACGCCGTTAACCAGCCCCTTGTGGAAATCGTTGTGTCCATGCCACTCCAGCCACTGGCCCGGCACGCCCGCCTCATCGGTAAAAGCCCGCACGATACGCTGCACCGAACGCGGCAGAGCCGCGCCCTGATAGGGCACGCCGAAGCCCATAGTATCGCACAGGCGAATTTTCACCGGCATGGACGCCTGGCTCGCCAGCTCCATCAGTTTTGCTGCAAAAGGCAGGCAGAAACCATAAATATCGGCCCTGGTAATATCTTCAAAATGGCAACGCGGCACGATGCCCCATTCCAAAGCCTGTTCCACAATACTCAGATAGCCGTTCAGCGCCTGTTCTCGATTCTTTCCGAGCTTGAGGTAGACATGGTAATCGGACATGCTGGTCAGCATGCCCACCTCGTCAAATTCCATATCCCGGGCGATTTTGAGATCCTCAATATTGGCCCGAATCCAGCCGGTCACCCGCGGAAAACGGTAGCCGCGCGCGCGGCAAATTTCAATGGCCCGCCGATCCTTGGGGGAATACATGAAAAATTCCGAAGCCTGAATAAGCCCGCTCTTGCCGCCAAGCTTATGCAGCAAATCAAAAATGCGGGCGATCTGCCGCACCGTATAGGGAGGTCTGGCCTGCTGCCCGTCACGAAAAGTCGTGTCGGTAATGAAGCAAGGGTCCGCCGGACGGGGCATGACGATATTATCGTCAAACTCGATCCGGCCGACTTTCGTGTAGGGGAACACTCCCCGGAACAGTTGGGGAGTTTCCGGATTCTCAAGATGCAGGCTACGCAGGGGATCTTTCTTATAAAGCAGGCTCATGTGGGTTCCTCGCAATGCGCAGCGTCGCTCCGCGCACATTCTCAGGCTGGACTCCCGCCTCCGGCTCCATTTTCGCGGTCAGAACAAAGTTCCTCACAAAAAAAGAAAAAAAGGCGGTGCAAGTATTCGGTATAGCGTGTTTCACGCTGAAACGAAAGAGCGGAGTATCTTCCCTTTCTGCACATTCTGAAACCGGAAGAAAACCTCCCTCTCTGCAAAAAAACGTGCAAATCTGGGTGCGCTCCATTAAAACCACAGATTAAAGCGAAGTTCTGTCCTTTTATTTTTTATTTGTGAAAAAAATGTTTTTCCATCTTCCTTTCTTTCCCAATCATGCCGCCGTGTTGTGCTCGCAAAAAAAGTCTGTTATGGATAGGAGTGTTCATACACGGGAACAGACGTTGCGCCCGTTCACGCGCTGTTTGCTTCCGTATTCCGGTCTGTTTACCAGGGGGCCGTTCCCCAGCGGCCGCGCCCATTTGCCGGGTTCGGCCCCGGAACGGCAGACCCCATTAACCCATGTGGAGGTAAGGCAATGGCAAAACATGCAACCCCGTTGTTGGACCAGCTCGAAACCGGGCCCTGGCCCAGCTTTGTGTCCGACATCAAGCAGGCTGCTGCTGATCGTGCGGCGAATCCGAAAGGGCTTGACTACCAGATTCCCGTCGACGCTCCCGAAGACCTGCTGGGCGTGCTTGAACTTTCTTATGAAGAAGGCGAAACCCACTGGAAACACGGCGGGATCGTGGGCGTATTCGGTTACGGCGGCGGCGTCATCGGCCGTTATTGCGACCAGCCCGAAAAATTCCCCGGCGTGGCTCATTTCCACACCGTACGCGTGAACCAGCCGTCCGGCAAATACTACAGCACCGAATACCTGCGCCAGCTCTGCGACATCTGGGATCTGCGCGGTTCCGGTCTGACCAACATGCACGGCTCCACCGGCGACATCGTGCTTCTGGGCACCCAAACCCCGCAGTTGGAAGAAATTTTCTGGCAGATGACGCATGAAATGGAAACCGACCTCGGCGGTTCCGGTTCCAACCTGCGTACCCCGGCAGCCTGCCTCGGCCAGTCCCGTTGCGAATACGCCTGCTATAACACCCAGCTCGCGTGCTACCAGCTCACCCAGGACTACCAGGACGAACTGCACCGCCCGGCCTTCCCCTACAAGTTCAAATTCAAGTTTGACGGCTGCCCGAACGGCTGCGTGGCCTCCATTGCCCGCTCCGACTTCTCCGTCATCGGCACCTGGAAGGACGACATCAAGATCGACCAGGCTGCTGTGAAGGGCTATGTCGGCGGCGAATTCCAGCCCAACGCGGGCGCGCACGCCGGCCGCGACTGGGGCAAGTTCGACATCCAGAAGGAAGTCGTGGATCTCTGCCCCGGCCACTGCATGAGCTGGGACGGCTCCAAGCTCTCCATCGACAACAAGGAATGCGTGCGCTGCATGCACTGCATCAACACCATGCCCCGCGCCCTGCACATCGGCGACGAACGCGGCGCGACTATCCTTGTGGGCGCCAAGGCCCCCATCCTCGATGGCGCCCAGCTGGCTTCCATGCTGGTGCCCTTCGTTCCCGTCGAAGAACCTTTTGATGAACTCAAGTCCATCATTGAAAAGATTTGGGAGTGGTGGATGGAAGAAGGAAAGAACCGCGAGCGCGTGGGTGAAACCATCCGTCGCCTCTCCTTCCAGAAGCTGCTGGAAGTCACTGAAATTCCGGCCCTGCCCCAGCATGTCGAAGAACCCCGCACCAACCCCTATATCCTGTTCAAGGAAGAGGAAGTGCCCGGCGGCTGGACCCGCGACATCAAGGCTTACCGCGCAAGACACGCACGCTAATTTCAAGGAGAGCAAGAAATGGCTTTCATTTCCACCGGATACAATCCTCAGAAACCCATGGAAAATCGTATTTCCGATATCGGACCCCGCAAATACGACTCCTTCTTCCCCCCGGTCATTGCCAAGAACTTCGGCAAATGGCTGTATCATGAAATCCTCGAGCCCGGCGTGCTGGTGCACGTGGCCGAAAGCGGCGACAAGGTGTACACCGTACGCTGCGGCGCGGCCCGTCTGATGTCCACCGTGCACATCCGTGAAATCTGCGAAATCGCCGACAAGTACTGCGAAGGCCATGTGCGTTTCACGACCCGTAACAACGTGGAATTCATGGTCACCGACGAAGCCACGCTCAAGGCTCTGAAGGAAGACCTGGCCTCCCGCAAGTTCGCTGCGGGTTCCTACAAGTTCCCCATCGGCGGCACCGGCGCCGGCATCTCCAACATCGTGCACACCCAGGGCTGGGTGCACTGCCATACCCCCGCCACCGACGCCTCCGGGCCGGTCAAAGCCGTCATGGACACGGTGTTTGAAGAGTTCCAGCACATGCGCATGCCCGCTCCGGTGCGCATCTCCCTGGCCTGCTGCCTGAACATGTGCGGCGCTGTGCATGCTTCCGACATCGGTATCGTGGGCATTCACCGCAAACCCCCGATGATCGACCACGAGTGGGTCGACCAGCTCTGCGAAATTCCTCTGGCCGTCGCCGCCTGCCCCGTGGCCGCCGTGCGCCCGACCAAGGAAGAATATGATGGCAAGAAGATCAACACCGTGGCCATCAAGAGTGAACGCTGCATGTACTGCGGCAACTGCTATACCATGTGCCCGGCTCTGCCCATCTCTGACGGTCAGGGCGGTGACGGCGTGGTGATCATGGTGGGCGGCAAGGTTTCCAACCGCATCAGCATGCCCAAGCTCGCAAAGGTCGTTGTGGCGTACATTCCCAACGAAGCTCCCCGCTGGCCCACACTCACCAGCACCATCAAGCACATTATCGACGTCTACTCCAAGAACGCGAATAAGTACGAACGTCTCGGAGAATGGGCTGAACGCATCGGTTGGGAAAAGTTCTTTGAACTTACCGACCTTGAGTTCACCCACCACATCATCGACGACTTCCGTGACCCCGCCTATTACACTTGGCGCCAGTCCACGCAGTTCAAGTTCTCTGAAGCCGCCAAGGTTGCCTACCAGGGTGCCGAGGCTCACGAAGCTGCAGCCAGCAGCGGCGTGACCGAAGAAGATATGGCCAAGGTAGTGGACTTCCTGACTTCCAAGTCCGGCTCCAAGACCAAGTTCTACTTCAACAACTTCCTGGAACTCTTCCCCGGCGACAGCCCCCGCAAGGTTAAGGCTGTGCTGACCGCCCTGGTTGCGGCCGACAAGATGGTATACTGGTCTTCCGGTTCCACCACCATGTACGGCCTCAAGGGCGCGGGCAAGCAGTCCGCCACCGAAGAAGGCGAATAATGCCTGCGCCGCACCTGCGGTATAAAGCATGATATAAGGGCGCAGTCCGTGAGGACTGCGCCCTTTTACATAAGAACCAGATGGCACAACACAAAAAATTTGTTTTTTCTGGAGCATTCTGCAATTGAAAATATCTGCCGACCAGACCTTATGTTCTGACCCGCAGGTTTCACGCCGTGCCGCCGGTGCATTTTCAAAATGAAAATGCTCTAAAAATATAAAAAATAGTATCAACGCGCGTTGGGGTATCTCACCTTTGAAATACCGCACATCGAAAAAAACATCATACTCCGCATGACAGGAGGTTCTCATGAAAGTAGGCATACTCAAAGAAATCAAGGTGCAGGAACGCCGCGTGGCCATGACTCCGCCCGGCGTGGAACAGCTTGTCCGCCACGGACATCGCGTACTGGTGGAACGGGACGCGGGCCTGGGCAGTGGTTTTACGGACGCGGACTACCGCTCGGCCGGGGCCGAAATCGCGGCATCCGCCGCCACGGCCTATGCCGCCTGTGATCTGGTCATGCATGTCAAAGAACCACAGCCTTCCGAGTACGGCTTAATCCGGAAGGGCCAGATTGTGTTCACATATTTTCATCTTGCCCCGGAACCGGAGCTGGCCAGCGCCATGTTGGAACGCGGCGCGGTATGCGTAGCCTACGAAACCGTGCGCCGTAAAGACGGTTCGCTCCCTCTGCTCACGCCCATGAGCGAGGTTGCCGGGCGTCTGTCCGTGCTGGCCGGGGCGCGCTATCTGGAAGCCAATTACGGAGGAGCGGGTATCCTCATCAGCGGAGTGACCGGCGTTGCACCGGCGGATGTACTGGTGCTCGGCGGCGGCACCGTAGGCTTTAACGCCGCACTCATGGCCTGCGGCCTGGGTGCACGCGTGCATGTACTGGATACCAACCTTGACCGCCTGCGCCAACTTTCCGCTCTGCTGCCCGCCAACGGCACACCACTCATGTCCACTCCCGACACGCTGCGCCGCCTGGCCGCCACGGCGGATCTGGTAATCGGAGCGGTGCTTATTCCCGGTGCGAAGGCCCCACGCCTGATTACCCGCAACATGCTGCGCCAGATGAAAAGGGGAGCCGTCATCGTGGATGTGGCCATCGATCAGGGGGGGTGCATCGAAAGTTCGCGGCCCACGACTTTTGACGATCCCGTGTTTGTGGAACAGGGCATTATTCACTATTGCGTAACCAATATGCCCGGCGCGGTACCCCGCACTTCCACCTTTGCTCTGACCAACGCCACCCTGCCCTATGCCCTGGCGCTGGCGGACAAGGGATGGCAAAAGGCCTGCCGTGAGGACGACTCGCTTCTGGCAGGGTTGAACGTAGTGGAAGGCAAAGTCACCCATGCCGCTGTGGCTGAAGCTCTGGGAAAGGAATACTGCGATCCTGCGTCACTGCTGTAACATGTATCCGGGCGGCCTCTCCCCGGAAAGAGAGGCCGCCCGGCCATTCCCACTTTGCATTCAGGATTTTTTCATTTCCGCAATAAGATTCAGAAGAATGTCAGACTGTTTCGCGACACTCTGAACGGTCTGGGCGGCTTGCCGCATGATGCCCACCACTTCACCGGAAATGGCGCTGACACCCGTCAGGGAACGAGTGGAGAAGAGATCGAGCATGAAGGCGTCATCCTCGCCAAGCCAGTGAACTTCGGAAGCAAGCCACTTGAAGAAATGCCCGCGCGTCGTGCCCAACAGAGCCAGTTCGAGCTTGAGATCGCCGCAGTGATTGTCCGCAATAATGGCGGGCATGAGCCACTTTATCCACGGGGAAGTTCCCATGTAAACAACGGACCGCGTAACCGTCCAGATCGGAACGTGGGGTGGCCATGCGGCGGAGTTCATACATTTGAGCAGCAGGTAAAAGAGCGCCGCCTCGCGGAAAATCAGCTGAGCCAGCTTGTGCTCTTCGCAGGTTTCCACCTTTTCCGCGAACACATGAGGCTGCCTCTTGAGCACCCTCAGCGCGGAGCAAAGTTCCACACGATCCACTGTGGAGGTTATCGCCCGGAAATCCACCTTGACGACATCCACCAGATCAAGAAACGGCTTGAGCTCCGGCTGTCCGGCATAGTCGTCGACGAGCAAAAATATAGCCGTGCAACCTGAAAACGGCCAGTTCCCCGCAAGATATCCGGAGCAGCTTCCACATTTTCCAGAATTTCAATGACACAGCGCTCTTTGGGCAGAGCCGGGGCGATCCCGTCGCGCAGTATCTCCGTGGACATATTGATCCGCGCCTTGCCCCCTGCGGGAATAGCGGACAGGATTGTCGGCAAACCATCAATCACCTGCGAACTGGCGAAACTGTCACAGGAGAAATCCCCCCGAAGGGTATTCGCCGGGCTGCGCCCCCCCCTCAAAGAGAGTGTTGAAAAATCGGGGCTCATCTCTGCTCTCATTATCCGTACGAAGCTTCGCTTCTACGG
>JAEXGX010000053.1 GCA_023450535.1 Pseudomonadota bacterium
TCTTTGAAGAGAGGATCTGATACAGTTTGAATTCGGGGAGTCGGGATATGCTATTGTTGCGTCGCGCCATACTGGCGCTGGGTTTGGTGTTGGTATTCGGGCAAAATGCGTTTGGGGGCGATTTGTCCCTCAGTGCAGGAGCGTACGCGACCTCGACTGCATATAAAGGCATGGATACGAAGGTCTTGCCCATGCCGCTGGTGCGTTATGAAGGGGAACGTTTTTTCGTGGAAGGGCTGACGGCGGGCGTTTATTTGTGGAAGGATGAAATGCAGAAGGTTTCAGCGGGCGTTTCTCTTTTGCCGCAGTACTTTCGCTCAAGCAAGAGCGACGACTGGGCCATGAAACAGCTCGATAACCGCAATATCAGCGTATTGGGGACTCTGGGCTATGAACTCGATACAGAATGGGGGGATCTGCGCCTGCGTGCCTCCGGTGATGTAACCGGCACAAGCGACGGTTTTCTTGCGGATGCTTCCTATTCCTATACCCTGAGGGCTGGGGATTTTTCTCTGACGCCGGGCGCGGGCGTATTATGGATGAGTGCGGATTATACCGACTATTATTACGGCATCAGCCGGTCGGAATCTGCGCGCAGTGGCCTGAGATATTATTCTCCTGATTCCGGCTTTTCCCCGTACCTGAAAGTTGCGGCAGGCTGGGCGCTGACGGAGAACTGGAGCCTTTATGCCTCGTGGACAGCCATGTTTCTGAGCGATGAAATTAAGGATAGCCCTATGGTCGATCGGGATGTCCAGAATATTTTCGGCGGGGGCATTACCTATCGTTTTTAAGGGTTTTCAGCAGAGATGATATGCCCGCCCCGCACAGGATGGTTCTTGTGCGGGGCGGGCTTTTTCGTTTTTTGTACGACAGCCTTGTTTATTAATAAGCGACGTGATAAAAATCACAATAAGATCTTGTCATCTCCAACCAGGAGCGAGTCATGAAACAGTCTTGCATTGCGGCCCTTGCCTGTATGGCCTTTTTGTCGGGGGTAAGCGCTGGAGTGGCGGCGGAGAGTGCCGTCAATGCCGCCCCGATGCCTGATGCGGCCATTCTCCCTTACCCTCCGGGGTTGAAGCCCGTGGAAGGCGTAACGCCCATTGGCAATGCCTACAAGCATAACGAAGGGGTAGTGATCCGTCAGAGCCGGATTGAAAACGGTAAAATCATTATTCCTCCCAGCGGGTTGTATTACACCAACCGCGGCCCGCGCAGCTACATGCTCCGTTGTGATGTCTTAAACATGCTGGGCAAGCCCTATTACCTTGTGGCCACGGAGACCCAGGCGGGGGTGCTTGTCGACAAGGCCATGAAACCCGGCGATCGTGTTCACATTCTGCCGGACAAGGTGCTGGTGCTGACGGAAATCAAGGCCAAGGGCAACGGCCATCCCACCCCTGTGGTCAACTTCGCCGTACTGCGGCCCAGCGGTGTGCCTGTGGGCGGTGTGGGGAGTGTGACGAGCACGCCTCTTTCCCACGATGTGAAAGATTTCAAACTGTCCGGCAGGAAGACCGGCATCCATCCGCTGACCGGCGATTTCCGTTTTGATATCGTCAACTACACTACGGATCTCGCGGCCGGAGCCAGTAAATCGATCAAGGTGAAAGACTTGACCGACGAGGGCGCATTTGTGAAAGAAGCCATGTTTCATGGCCCCAAGGCCGTGTATGTGAGTACGGAAGCCCCGAAGACCGGGTATTTCGGCCCGGGAGACAGTTTTCCGCTGGGCGACTTTACGGTTTCGGTCGTGGATGTACAGGAAAAGGACGGTACAGCAAAGTTGCGCCTGACCGGCAAGGACGGCAAAAGCATGGAAAAGACGCTTGGCCCCATTCCCGAAGCCATTGCGCCCTTGCTGATCAATGCCGAACTTGAGGCACGCGAAGCGCTTTCCCTGCGCGACGCAGATACCACAGTGCAGGTGGAAATCAGCCCTTGGCGGCGTACTCCGGCGTTCCGCAACGGCAAGGTAGCCCTGAATGGTTATGAAAAGGTGCAGCGCTTTTACGCTGAAATGCCCTGGGCGGCGGATACGCGCTTCATGTACCGCCCGGACACCTGAACCTCGTGCACCGGCGTCATCGAGACTCTCCTGGAAAATCGGGACGAGATCGTGCTTGACGCAACCAACAACGTGCTTGTTGGACCTGAAGGCTACTTCAAGATCGTGATTGATGATTTTGACGGAAAGACCCTCAAGGCTTGGCATTTTGAAGGCCCGAACGGCGAAAAGTCATCCAACTTGGCCTCTTTTGCCAAGGGGCAGCATCTGGACGCGTTGATCAACGTCGCCAATGGTACGGTCAGCGCCTACTTCACCAAGTTTGCGCCCAAGACCATTCTGAATTTCCTGCCCGACGTTCCGGACGAGGTGTTGAACCCTCCCGCGAACTGACGCAAATAAACACCTTCAGAGCGGGAAGAAGCTCCCTTGCAAGAAGAGAACTTCTTCCCGCTCGACGTGTTTGAACAGGTCAACCGCGAAGTTGTTTGGCCGCCGTGTTGGCAATGTAAGAAAATGATACAAAAAATATTAAGTGCAAAGGTATTTTAGTAGGTAAAATGGAAAAAAGAGAGCCCGGATCACCGGTTTTGCGTATGCTCAAGGCAAGGTCCGCGCATTGTGCATGAAGGAGTTTTTTTATGGGTGACGGCAAAAAGATTCCCCCGCTGCTGACGCAGGAAGAGATCCGTTTCTTGCTGGGAACAGTGGCGTCCGATTCTTTTTTGCCCGGCGACGGGGAAAAAGTTTCGTCAGAGCGGGAAGAGTTCGTCTCTGGCAAGGCGGAAACCGCTCACGGACAATTCTTTCTCTGGCCTGATATGCAGAACGATGACAGAATGTGACGGCGAACGAACGCCCGCAGGAACAAGTCAGGATTTCGGCAGATATCCGCCGTATGCGCCACGCACGTCCTCAATGGTAAGGAAGCTTTTGGGCGAGAGCTTCTTGCACAGGCGTATAAGCTGGTTGAGCTTGCGGCGCGGCAGGACCACCCGCAGCAGGTGCATTTCATCCCGCATGCCGTAGGCGGCCATCCGGGTCACGCCAAACCCGGCCTCGCGCAGCGCGTCGGTAAGCTGGCCTTCGTCTTCGTGGACAATGATGTTCACAACCGTGATACCCAGCGCCAGGCGTTCTTCCACAAAAATGCCCATGAGGATGCCGCAGCTGTATCCTGCGGCATAGGCGATGATATTGAAGACGTTGTCCAGGTGGCCCATGACCCGGGAAATGGCGATCACCCAGATGATGACTTCAAAAAAACCCACCAGGGCGGCCGCAAAACGCACGCCGCGCATGACCAGAACGGTTCTGACTGTTCCGAGCGTCACGTCGGCAAGGCGCAGACAGAAAATAAACAGTGCGCCCAGAATATCTATCGGCATTCCTAATATGCTCATGTTATCCCTTCTATATTATGAAAAAGGGATGTTAAGACCTGCCGCCTGATTGCTCTGCCGTAAAACTCCCTTTGGCACGAATTCTAACGAAAATACACGTTTTGGCAATGAGAGAAGAACAAGTTCTGGCGCTACATAGAGGATGAGGCGTCTCCCGGCGGGATTTGGCTGCTGCTGTCCGTCACCGGAGCCGCAGGACGTTCCGTCAGCCTTCCGCCCAGTGCGCGATAAATGGCGTTCTCACGGCTGATAAGATCGTACTTGTTCTTGAGCAGGGAAAGCAGAGAAGAATTGCGCGTGTTCAGGGCATTCAGCCAGTCTTCCAGCTCGCCCGCACCGCTGTTCCAGCGTTCCTCGCGGTACACGGCGGCACGGGTGTCCGCCTCCAGTTTACGCTCCATGTTCGCCAGTTGTTCCTGCGACTTACGGTAGCTGAAATACAGGGCATCCACTTCGTTCAGGGCGGTATTCACCGCGTTTTCGAGATCCAGCTTCGCTTCCTCAAATTCCGCTTCGGACGTTTTTACGTCCCAGCGCAGTTTGTTCCACTGGAGAAACGGCAGATTGATCTTAATGCTTCCCCCGAGAAAGGGCACATCAAACATCGTGTTCACCCGGTCAGATGATGCCGACAGTGTTGCGCCTACGGTGATGGAAGGGTAAAGCGAAGCTTCTGTGGCCTCTTTACTGCGGAAGGCGCTTTGCAGGCGAAATTCCGCTGCTCGCACATCAGGCCGCAGGGAGAGCGCAGCCAGCGGCACATCGAGATTCGGTCCGTTCGAGTTCACTCCCAGCAGCGAGGCCGGGGAAAGCCCGAGTTCTTGTCCCGGCCCTTGGTTCAGCAGGTCGCGTAACGTTTGTTCAATGGTTTTCAGTTCGGTCTGATAGGTCATCAGGCTGTTTCGCGCGGAAAGAACGGATTGCCGCGCGTTAAGCGGTTCCAGTCCGTCTGTTTTGCCCTGCTTGTTGCGGGCTTCCGCAATGGCCAGGATACGCTCGTAATTCTTCAGCGATTCCTCCGTGACAGCAACGGCTTCGCGCGTATAGCGCCAGTTGAAATAGGCGTCTGCCACGCTGGCGGTAAGGGTCAGCCGGGCGCTTGCCAGATCCTGCTCCGTGGCCCGCAGTGTCCACTCCGCCGCCGAGCTTTCATTTCGCAGTCTGCGCCACAGATCAAGCTCATAGCTGACGCCCAGATCCGTGCCGTAGGAAGGGTCGCCCGAGTCGCCGCTGCCCAGATTCTTGCTGCGCCCTGCGTCCGCGCCTGCCGTGAAGGTGGGAACCAGATCCGATCCGATGCGTCGCGCCTGATACAGCGCCTTGTTCACGCTGATGGCGCTCTTGGCCAGATCCGTATTGTTTGCCAGCGCCTCTTCCTCCAGTGCATTCAGTTGCGCGTCAGCGTAGCCCTTCCACCAGTCGGGCTCCACGCCCCAGCGGGCCTGTGCCTCGCTTTCCGGCATCAGGCTGCCCTGCGTCAGTTCCGCCGCGTCGTAGTCCATCGCCGCGCACCCCGTCAACGCAAGACAGACGAGAAGTGTGATGATGACCTGATGTGGGGCTCTGCCCCACGCCCCGCCGGGGGGATAATCCCCCCGGGCCCCGTTTCGGGTGTTTTTCCGCTCCGCTAACGCGGAGCGTAAAAACGCCAAAAGGAGGTGCAGGGGCATGATGCCCCTGCCGGAGGGGTACGGGGAGGCAGCGCCTTCCCGATGAAGTAAATATTTTCCATTCATGGCTTACTCCCGGGAAAGGGCGTCCACGGGGTTGAGGCGGGAGGCGTTGCGGGCCGGGACAAAGCCGAACACTACGCCGATGAGGGAGGAGCAGGCGAGGGCAAGGGCGATGGATGCTCCGGAGTAGGACATGGCGAACATGGTAGTGAGCATGGAGAAGAGGAAGCCGATGGCGTAGGAGAGCAGCACGCCCAGGGTGCCGCCCATGACGCAGATAAGCACGGCCTCGATGAGGAACTGGGCAAGCACATTGCGCTGCCGCGCGCCGATGGCCATGCGGATGCCGATTTCGCGAGTACGCTCGGTCACGGAAACAAGCATGATGTTCATGACGCCGATACCGCCGACGACCAGGGAAATGAGGGCGATGCCGGAAATGAGCAGGGTCATGGTGCCCGTGGTGCTTTCAATGGTCTTGCGGATGCTGTCGGTATTGATGGTAAAGAAGTCCTGTTTGCCCCGGTGCTTGACGGTGAGAAAACGGGTGAGCTGCTTTTCCGCCATGACCGGGCTGACCTCGTCGCGGATTTTGACTGTAATGGCGGTAATGTAGCGTGTTCCGGTGATGCGGTTCATAACTGTGGTATAGGGCGTCCACAGAGTAAGGTTTTCCGAAGGGCCGAAGGAGGCGTTCTGTTCCGCCGCCACGCCGATGATCTGGAGCGGCTTGCTCTTGAACAGAATGACTTCGCCCAGCGGATTTTCCCCATTGGGGAAGAGTTGTTTTTTGGTGTTTTGGTCAATAACCACCACCGCCGCGCTGGCGCGGACTTCATCTTCATTGAACAGACGGCCCTGCGCGATGGAGAGGCCTTTCACGTCGAAATATTGCACGCCCACGCCGTTGACCTGGGCCGTGACGGAAATATTGCGCCGGGTAAGATCGCCGGAGGATGAGGTACGCGGGGTAGAGCTGGCGATATAGCTCTGTTTCGCCAGAGCGTCGGAGTCATCCACAGTAAGGGTGCGCACCCGGCTCGCCCGGCGGTCGCCGAAGCCCGTGCCGGGCATGATGTCAATGGTATTCGTGCCCATGGCGCTGATATCGGCGAGAATTTTTTCCTGCGATCCGCGCCCCAGCGCTACCACGGTGACCACAGAGGCGATGCCGATGATGATCCCGAGCATGGTCAGCAACGAGCGTAGCTTGTGGGCGAAAATGGCTTGTACCGACATGCGCAGGGCCTCGATAAACTGATCCCGTATGAAAAAAAGGTGGTTCGGGCGCACGAAGACGGGGTCGCCGCGTTCCACTTCTTCCGGTTCGGGAGCGCGCCGGGTGTCCGCAATGATTTCCCCGTCGCGGATTTCAATGATCCGGCTGGCGTGTTCGGCAATATGCCGGTCATGGGTGACCAGGATGATGGTATGCCCGGCCTGATGCAACTCCATGAGGATTTCCATGACCTGTTCGCCGCTCCTGGAATCCAGCGCGCCGGTGGGCTCGTCGGCCAGGATGATGTCCCCGCCGTTCATGAGCGCGCGGGCGATGCTCACGCGCTGCTGCTGCCCGCCGGAAAGTTCGCCGGGCTTGTTGAGCAGGCGGTCGGCCAGCCCCAGACGTTCGAGAAGCTCCCGCGCCCGCTGAAGGCGTTCCGCTTGCCCCATGCCCGCGTATACGGCGGGCAGGGCCACATTTTCCGTGGCGTTCAGCGAGCCGAGCAGGTTATAGCGCTGGAACACGAAGCCGAACTTTTCACTGCGCAGTGCGGCCAGCCCGTCCGGGCCGAGACTTGCGGCCTCTTTGCCGTATACGGTGTAGGAACCGGAAGTCGGGGTATCGAGACAGCCCAGAATATTCATAAGCGTGGATTTTCCCGAGCCGGACTGCCCGATGATGGCGACGAAATCTCCCTGTTCAATAGACAGATTGATGTTTCTGAGCACATCGACGCGGCTGTTGCCCTCGCCGTAGCTCTTGATAATATCTTTTAGTTCAATGACGTTCATGGGAGGCTCCGTGCGCATCAGCGCATGCGCGGCCCGCGCATGTTGGCGACGGAGGCCGCAGCTTCTTCGGCCTGACTCATCATGGAGGAAACGACCTGCTCGCCTTCCGCAAGGCCGGAGACAATCTGGGTATTCAGGCTGTCCGAAACGCCGGTTTCCACCGTCCGTTCCTCTACTGTTCCGGCAGGGGTGAGCACCCGGACGAAATAACTTGTTTTGCCGCGCTCCACATGTTTTTCCAGCACGATGCTCGGCACGACGAGTACATCCTGCGCGCGGCTGACGACGATGGTGTTCTGGGTGGTCATGCCGATGCGCAGGCGGCCGTCTTCGTTGGAAACTATGGACTTTCCGTAGTAATAGACCGCGTCGCTGGAGGATGAGGAAGACGAAGAGCTTGAGGACGTGGTGCTGGCGTCGGTGACGGAGGTATTGCCGGGGTCGATGGAATCAAGTTTTGCCCGGAAGCTGATATCCGGTTCGGAGAGAATGGTATATATGACCGGCATGCCGGGGGTCACCCGGGTGATATCGCCTTCGGAGATTTCGATCTTGTTCTCCATGCGCGAAAGATCCGCAACCTTTACGATGGTGGGAGTGGTCTGATTGGCGTTGACGGTCTGGCCTTCCTCAACCGGGATGGAGACCACCGTGCCGTCCAGCGGTGCGCTGATCCGGGTATAGCCGAGGTTGGTTTCTGCCGTGCTCACGGCGAGCCTGGTCTGGACGATTTGCGATTCCATTTCCGCCACGTCCGCCTTGGCCGAAGCCAACGTCTGCTGTGCGCTTTCCAGATTTTCCCGCGAGGTGGAATCGCTTCTGCGCAGTTTTACTTCACGGTTATAGCGGGCCTGGGCCACATCCCGCGTAACCTTGCGCGCGGCCAGTTGCGCCTCGTAGGAGGCCAGTTGCGCCTTGCTTTTTTCCAGTTCGTTACGCTGGGTGGTGGAGTCGATTTCTGCAATGAGATCGCCTTTTTTGATCTGCTGGCCGAGTTCTACATACAGTTTTTCGATCTGGCCGGATACCTGGGCACCCACATCGACGGAAACTACGGCGTCCAGTTCGCCCGAGGCATTGACTGTGGCGAGGATCTCCCCGCGGCGGACGCTCTCCGTGAGGTAGTTCATCTTGGCCTGGCCGTTGCTGTCCTTCCGCCAAAACCATACACCTCCGGCGCCGAGCAAAAGAACAAGGAAGATGATGAAAAGAGATTTGCTGCGTGATTTCATGCCCGGCTCCACAATATTGCCTGTGCTAAAGCTGTTCGCTTTAAAAATAAACTACGGGTTCGAGCGACTGAAAGTGCGCCGCGAAACCAGAACATTTGCGATTCGCAAGTACGAATTTTCGGTCTGTGGGGATTTTCAACCGTACCCCAATCCAGCGTAAAAACATGTTGTAAGATTAATAGGGGTAGCCTTACATGACAAGTGAAGAAAGGTAACAAAATATTTATATATACCTGGATTTTTTTGGGGAAGCAGACAGTGCTGCCCTTGAAACGCTTTCGGAGTCGAGCGAAGCGAGGCTCCGCCGTGAAGCCGGAGCAGCAGCAAATCAATTGCGGCTACTCCGGCTGAGGCGTGAAACCTACAGCCAGACACAGAGTATGCTGGCAGATATTTTCAATAGCAGAACGTTCCAGAATAATTTAACTTTGAAATAGCTCGGCGGTGAGGCGCAAGCGCAATTCAAATGAAAGTTAATCTGCTCTAGTTATGCCAGCCCATTCCCCGCTGGTTGCCGTTCATGTGCCCGCTTCCCATCATGTGCCCTCCGTCCATATGGCCGCGGCCATAGCCCATCATGCCGCGCGGAGCGCTTTTAACGCCAGTTTCTGCCGCTATTTTGGCGCGAAATTCGTCGCCGGAACTCCGAAGCCGGGCCGAAAGTTCAGCTACTTCGCCGGAAAGTTTGCTGAGCTTGTCCGGCTTTACATTGGGATTACGGGACAGGGCATCCAATTCCAGCCGTTTGGCCTGCAACTGTTCGCGTAAGGGCGCCGTAGCAGCGGTATGCTCCTGGATCAGTCTATCTACTGCAGCCCGCTTTTCCGGAGTCAGGTTCTGGTATCCGCTGTTACTGTAAGCGGTTCCGTTCATCATCCCGTTATGGTGCCCTCCGTTATGTCCTCGGGCCAGAGCGAGGGAAGCGGAACCGAGAACCAGAGTGGTGACGGCCAGACCGGCCATAATATTGCGCATATTCATATCGTTGCTCCTGAGTGTTTCGGCGTGTTGCGCCGCTGTTTTTCTCCAGTGGAGAATTTGTTGAGGTATGGGCACAATAAAGCAAATGGCGTGCCAAAAGTGATTATTTATATATAATATATTGAAATATTTAAATAAAACTGAACAGTGCCAGATAGGGAGAATTCGAGCGGCGTTTCGTTTGGTAACATTCCGTGTGGGGAAGGGGAAAACGGAGTGTAAATTTTACACAGTGCATTCAAGAAATCCACGGTCGGCCCCTGCCGCCGGATGTGGATTGAAACATTTTTGACAACATGTGAGAATTCGTTGTAGCGTAGCCCGTCGTGGCCCGGACGGGCCGTTCTCGAGCCGCTTTTTCCTTAAGGAGGGAAAGTAAGGTGAAACGTTTTCTTGCTGCCATGTGTCTGGGCGCAATGGCCTTTGCCACTCAGGCTTCCGCTGCGGAGCCTGCAAAAATTCATATCGGCGTCTGCACCGGCACGGTCTCCCAGTCCGAGGATGACCTGCGCGGCGCTGAAGCCCTGATCAAGAAGTACGGCGATGTCGCCAACGGCGGGATGATCAAGCACATCACCTATCCCGACAACTTCATGACCGAAATGGAAACCACCATTTCCCAGATCGTGTCCTTTGCCGATGACCCCGATATGAAGGCCGTCATCGTCAACCAGGGCATTCCCGGCACCACGGCCGCCTTCCAGCGTATCCGCGAAAAGCGCCCGGACATCATGCTCTTCTGCGGCGAAGCCCATGAAGACCCGAACGTCATTGAAAGCGCGGCGGATCTCGCCATCAACGCCGACAACATCAACCGCGGCTACCTGATCATCGCCGCTGCCAAGAAGCTCGGCGTGACCGACTTCGTGCACATTTCCTTCCCCCGCCACATGAGCTACGAGCTGCTTTCCCGCCGCCGCAACATCATGGAAGTGGCCTGTAAGGATCTTGGTATCAATTTCCATTTCATGAGCGCCCCCGACCCCACCTCTGACGTTGGCGTGGCCGGCGCCCAGCAGTACATCCTGGAACAGGTTCCCCAGTGGCTCGACAAGCTCGGCCCCAAGACCGCGTTCTTCTGCACCAACGACGCCCACACCGAGCCTCTGCTCAAGCGCCTTACCGAAGATAAGGGCGGCTACTTCATCGAAGCCGACCTGCCTTCTCCCCTTATGGGCTATCCCGGCGCTCTGGGCATTGACCTCGCCGACGTGTCCGGTGATTTCCCGGCCATCCTGAAGCGCGTGGAAGACACTGTTATCGCCAAGGGCGCGTCGGGCCGCATGGGCACCTGGACCTATTCCTACGGCTTCACCAACTCCCTGGGCCTTGGCGAACTCGCTATCAAGTATGCCAAGGAAGGCGTGACCGGCGGACGTAGCTTCAGGAAGGCCTTCAAGCCGGAAGATCTCTTTGCTGCCTACAACGCCGCCACCCCCGGCTCCACCTGGAACGGCGGCTACTATGTGGACATCGCCACCGGCAAGGAAAAGAAGAACCACGTGCTGGTTTATGAAGACCTGTACATCTTCGGCAAGGGTTATATGCACATGACCGATGTTGAAGTTCCTGAAAAGTACAAGAAGATCAAGTAAGTTCATGAAGGCGGGAAGGCTGATGCCTTCCCGCCTTTTTTTGCGGCCGGCGCTATTTGCGACGACTCTGCAAGGAGCTTTTGCCGTTTGCCGCTTTTTGTGCTAGTGTACAGCCACCCCTGTTTTGAAAGGGGCGGCGCTCAACGGATCTCCGCAGAATAAATGTAGTATTTTTACATGATTGGGATGCGCGCGGAGACATACTTTGTCTAAATAAAAAAGGGTTCCCATGGGCACAGAAGAACCGTTGCTTCGTGTGGAAGGAGTCGGCAAGGCTTATTTTTCCAACCGAGTGCTGAAAAACGTCAATTTCACCCTTGGAA
>JAEXGX010000119.1 GCA_023450535.1 Pseudomonadota bacterium
CCTCTCCCCCTTCCCCAAAAGGGCTTCTCCCACATGTCTCTTTCTTCCTTCATTATCAAGCGCATTCTGGCCGTCATCCCGGTGCTGTTCGGGGTAACGCTGTGCGTCTTTCTGCTGTCGCATGCCATACCGGGGGACCCCGCCTCAATGATGGCGGGCGAAAAGGCCAGCGCGGAAACCATTGAACGCATCCGCGTGCAATATGGCCTGGATCGCCCCCTGTATGAGCAATATTTCAAATACATGAGCGATTTGCTGCGCGGGGATCTGGGCATGTCGCTGCGCAACCAGCGTCCCGTGCTGGACGATCTGCGCGACCATGTACCCGCCACACTGGAACTGGGGCTGGCGGCCATGCTGCTCTGCCTGATCGTGGGCATTCCGCTGGGCGTACTGGCGGCAGTCAGACGGAACCGTCTGGCGGATCACCTGACGCGCGTATTTTCGGCCATTGGCGTCTCCACACCGGTATTCTGGCTGGGGCTTATGCTGCTGCTGATTTTCTACCGCGACCTGGATCTCCTGCCCGGCTCCGGCCGGCTGGACATCTATACCATAGAACCTGCCTCCGTGACAGGCATGTATACCCTGGACGCACTGATCGCCGGAGACATGGAAGCCTTCCGCGACACCCTTGCCCATCTGGTCCTGCCCGCTTTCTGCCTGGGCTATATCTATCTGGCCATTATCACCCGCATCGTGCGCTCCAGCATGCTGCAATCGCTGGAGCAGGACTATGTGATCACGGCCCGGGCCAACGGACTTTCTGAAGCGCGGGTCATCGGCCTGCACGCGCTCAAAAATTCGCTCATCCCCACCATCACCATCGCCGGACTGTCTATGGGCGAACTCATGGGCGGAGCCATTCTGACGGAAACCATTTTCGACTGGCCGGGCATGGGCAAATACGTGGTGGATTCGGTCAACGCGCTGGATTTTCCGGCCATTATGGGCTTTACGCTGGTCGTGGCCCTGGCCTATATTCTGATCAACCTCTGCGTGGATCTGCTGTATGCTGCGGTCAATCCGCAGATCCGGTACAGGAGCGGGTCATGATCCCCCTGCCCTCCCGCGCCAGCGTGCCGGGCATGCTGTTGCGCAATCCTTCCGCCCTCGTCGGGGGCAGTATCATTCTGCTGGTAACGCTCATGGCCGTATTTGCGCCGTGGATAGCGCCCTATGATCCCATAAGCATCAGTCTGCCGGACCGGCTGGCCGCGCCATCCCTGCAACACTGGTTCGGCGCGGACGAACTGGGTCGAGACATCCTGAGCCGCATCATGCACGGCGCACGCGTCTCACTGATCATCGGCCTGGTGGTCATCACGGCGGCGGGAGGAATCGGTACGCTGCTCGGCGCGACGGCGGGCTATCTGGGCGGCAGAGTGGACAACCTGATCATGCGGGTCATGGATGTAATCCTCTCCTTTCCCTCGCTGGTGCTGGCCCTCTCTCTGGCTGCCGCGCTGGGTCCGAGCCTGCGAAACGCCATTTTAGCCGTGGCCTTTGTGCAGATTCCCAAATTCGCCCGGCTGGCGCGAGGTGAAGCGCTGACCCTGCGCGAAGCCCTGTTCATCAAGGCGGCCCGAGTCTCCGGCTTCCGTGCGCCCTGGATCATCCTGCACCATGTCATCCCCAACTGTACGGGGCCGATCATGGTGCTTGCCACCCTGACCATCGGCGACACCATTCTTGTGGCCGCCTCACTCAGTTTCATCGGCCTTGGGGCGCAGCCTCCTACACCGGAATGGGGGGCAATGGTCAGCACCGGGCGCAAGTTCCTGCTTGATCAGTGGTGGTACCCCACTTTTCCCGGCCTGTTCATCATGCTCACCGTCATCGGTTTCAACATCCTTGGCGACGCCCTGCGTGATGCTCTTGATCCGCGTATGAGGGGAAAAAAATGACTTCAGGCCGGACAAAAAGCGCGCCAGACACACCGCTGCTTTCCTTTGAGCATTTTTCCCTGCGTTTTGCCGGGCCGGAGGGGAGCAGTCATGTGCTGGACGATGTGAGTCTGGATCTGATGCCCGGCGAAATCCTCGGGCTGGTGGGGGAATCGGGGTGCGGCAAATCCGTGCTGGCGCGTTCCGTGCTGCGCCTCCTGCCTTCCCCCCCTGCTCTGCCCTCCGGGCGTATCCTGTTCCGGGGCGAAGATCTGTTGCAGGTATCCTCCCGCAGGCTCCGCTCCGTACGCGGGGGTGAAATTTCCATGATCTTTCAGGAACCCATGAGCAGCCTTAACCCGGTGTTCACCGTGGGTGCGCAAATGACGGAAGTACTGCGCCTGCACCGGCATCTTTCCAGCCGGGAAGCCTTACGCCGAGCGGCGGACATGCTGCACCGGGTACGCATGCCCGACCCGGAACAGACGCTGACAAAATACCCGCACGAGCTTTCCGGCGGCATGCGCCAGCGCGTGATGATCGCCATGGAACTTTCCTGCGGTCCGGCCCTGCTCATGGCAGACGAACCAACTACTGCGCTGGATGTGACCGTGCAGGGGCAGGTGCTGGCTCTGCTGACGGACCTGACCCGCGAACAGGGCGCGAGTACGCTGTTCATTACTCACGATATGGGCGTGGTCGCCCAGCTCTGTGAACGCGTGGCCGTCATGTACGCCGGAACGCTGGTGGAGCTTGCCCCGGCAGGCGAGCTCTTCCGCGCCCCACTGCACCCCTATACAAGGGGACTCATTGCAGCCATTCCCCGTCTGGACGGCCCGGCGGAAAAGGATCTGCCCTACATCCCCGGCGCGGTGCCGGATCTGCGCACGCCGCCCACAGGGTGCCGCTTCCACCCGCGCTGCGCTCTGCGCTCCGGCATTTGCCAACGGGAAAAACCGGAACTGCGCTGCTTAGAAGTACATGGCGGAACACACGCCGCAGCCTGTCACCATCTTGAGGCTCCGGCACAGGAGCAAAATCATGTCTGATACATTATCCGCCACATTACCGGAAGCCGGTCTGGAACTGCGCGGCCTCGGCAAGCGTTTCTTTCTGGGCGGCGGGCTGTTCTCTCCCCGGCGGGAACTGCACGCCGTCAGCGATGTGAGCCTTTGTCTCGCCCCGGGTGAAACTCTCGGACTGGTAGGAGAATCCGGCTGCGGCAAATCCACGTTGGGTAACATGATTCTGGGGCTGCTGGAGCCGGACGAGGGCGAAATTTTATACGGAGGAACCCCGTTACGCCCGTTCGGGAAAATGAGCGGGCAAACACGGGCTCCACGCATTCAAGCGGTCTTTCAGGACCCCTTTTCTTCTCTTGACCCGCGTATGACTGTGGAAGAAATCGTTACAGCGCCTCTGCTGCTGGATCAAACTCTGACCCGCGCCCAACGCACGGCGCGGGCGCGCGCCATTTTGGAGGAAGTTGGCCTTGGCCAGGCCCATCTTTCCCGTTATCCGCATGAATTCTCCGGCGGGCAGCGCCAGCGTATCGGCATCGCGCGGGCGCTCGCGCCGCAGCCGCGTTTCATCGTCATGGATGAACCGACCTCGGCCCTTGACGTTTCCGTACAGGCTCAGATCCTCGCGCTGATCCGCGAACTTCAGAGCCGCCACGGCTACGCCTACCTGTTCATTTCCCATGATCTGGCCGTAGTGCGCCACCTCAGCCACAGGGTAGCGGTGATGTATCTGGGCTTTGTGGTGGAAAGCGCGCCCTGTGCCGAACTGTTCCGCGAACCGCTGCATCCGTATACCCGGGCGCTCATGGCCTGCGCACCTGAACCCGACCCGGCACGCCGCAAAAGCCTCAATGTACTGGACGGCGACGTGCCCAGCCCGGTGAATCTGCCCGCCGGATGCCCCTTTGCTCCGCGCTGCCCGGAAGCTACGCCACGCTGCACTACGGAACGCCCTCCTCTGCGCGAGACCGCTCCCGGACACATGTCGCGCTGTCACAAATAGGGCCGCTGGGTTCAGTGCATATCCGGCAGGCGGCTGCCCACAGCCTCGCCCGAATCTGTGGGAATCGCCCCGGAACGCGTTATCGTACGCCCCGCCGGTCACGCCCGCACTGGTAATAACGGCGCTTGGCCTCGTACATTCTCCGTTCGGCCTCACCGACTATGTCCTGCACCGGGACCTCCCCCTGTCTCCAGGCAATGCCGCAGGAAACATGGTAATCGTGGACCTGAATGGCCTGTTCCGCGTGTTTCAGCCGCTTACTGACCTCGGCCTCGCTTTCGTCCACGGCAAAGACGACGAACTCGTCTCCGCCGATACGGTATGCGTGCTCCTCACCGAACGCATCCTTCAGTGCCGTTGCAACGCAACGCAGCATGCGGTCGCCTTCCTCGTGCCCTGCGGAATTGTTCAGTTCATGCAGCCCGTTCGCATCGACATACAGGCACGCGAGAGAATGGAACCCCCGGCGTGCATATTCGGATACGGCGTTCTGGAAACTGTTCCGATTCAACAGCCCGGTCAGGTAGTCGAACATCCCCATCTCTCTGATTTTCTGATGGGACTTTATGTTGTGAAACGCCATGGAAAAACTCAGAGCAACGCCTTTGAGATATTCCTCATGTCCGCCTGTGTGCCGGGTATCCGCCACGCCAAGTACACCCGCCGGAGTGCCGTCCACATTCTCAACCAGCGTCGCCATAATCCTCCCGGCGTCACGCCCGCACAAACGGACACATTCCCGCAGCGCTTCTTCGGAGGAAGCAAATGACACGCTCCGTTCACGCCGGAGCGCTCCGTACAATTCCGGACAGGCGTCCTCCAGGGACGCCTCATTTCCGGCGTTTTCGTCCACCGGACCACGATCCGTCCACACGCGGGACATCTTTCCCAGATCCCGTTCAAAAATCAGGAAGAACGCCCACGCCGCGTCCATCATGTCCGCGACCTTTCCCAGGGCTTCGCCAAGCCGTGCAGGCGTCCTGTGCGCGTCAAACAGGGTCTTTTCCACTGCTGACATGCAGCGGACCTGTCGCAACAAGATTTCTTTTTCCTGGGTCTGTCTTCTGGCCTTGAGCAACATCCACGCAAAGTACATACCGCATACGACAAGCACGAATGCGGCCAGCGTGTAAAAAGCGGCCCGGACCTTCACGGCGTTTCTGAACACTATGCTCTCTGGAGCGGAGAGCACCACAGCCCAATGATTGACACCCACCGGCTCATAATGGGCGTACAGGTATTCTCCGACGGTTTTGGACAAGAAAGCGATATCGCCGCTTCTTCCCGCCGCGATATCGGCCGCCATCTGCTCCGAACTGTTACCGGGCTTCGCCTTGCGCCTGCCCAAAGCGTTAACGTTTCCCAGCTCCTTATGCCAGGTATCCACCAGAAAGTCGCCGCTTATGCCTTCAACCACATAGATGTGGGACTGATTGCCGAATGCCCAGGTATCATATATCCTCGGCAGATTTTCCACGTCTACGATGCCGACAAGCAGGGCCGCCGTTTCACCATCCTTCCGGATCGGGGCATAGATGCGCAGCACCTTTTTACCGTTTCTGCCGAGATCTTCCTCTAAATCGGAAATATGGACGCCTTGTTCCGCCTCTCTGGCAAAAGACAGACGTCCGGCGGCATTTATCCGGCTTCCGTCCGTCAGAAGCACGCTATCGTCGGGAAACAGGATTTCCAGGTGCGACATCATGCCCGAGGAATCGAAAGAGGACAGGATCAGCAGGGTTTCCGGGGAATCCACCGCGTCAAAGTTCCCGATTATTCGCGCGAGGCCTTCCAACAGGCCCTGATCGCTCTGGACATGGCTCTGAATGTCCCGCCCCAGCTCAAGCGTGGCGGCACGCAGGGTCTGAAAGCCCCACGCCATCGCCAGATCGTGAACAAATTTCGACGCAATCGTCAGACCACATACCAGGAACGCCAGCAACAGGACGGTTGCGGTCCAGTTCCCGTTCCACGAGGCCCGTACCACTTTTATGATTTGCGGAAGAAATTTCACGTCCACTCCACAGTCGGCACCATCCTTAGGCCAGCGCCTCTTCCCATCAGATTTTCAGCGTGCCGCGCAAATCGTCGAGCTTTTCGATGCCCAGTTTGCGGCACAGGACGGGAAGTTCATCCACAATGCGGAACGCGGTGGCCGGATCGCTGAAGTTGGCCGTGCCCACCTGAACGGCGTGCGCGCCCACCAGAATATACTCCAGGACATCGCGGGCGGAGGCAATGCCGCCCAGCCCGATAATCGGAATCCTCACGGCCCGGCTTACCTGCCATACGCAGCGCAGCCCCACAGGCTTGATCGCCGGGCCGGAAAGCCCGCCCACGATATTGGCCAGCAGCGGAGTACGGCGCTCAAGATCCACGGCCATGCCGGTGACAGTATTGATACAGGCCAGCATGTCCGCCCCGGCGTCTTCCACGGCGCGGGCAATGACGGTTATATCCGTAACATTGGGAGACAGCTTGACAATCACCGGCTTGGATCCCGCGCGGCGCTTCACAGCCTCGGTGACCTTTGCCGCCATGGCCGGGTCCTGGCCGAAGAGAACCCCGCCCTCATGCACATTGGGACAGGAAATGTTCACTTCCACTGCGGCCACACCTTCCTCTCCGGAGAGAATGCCGGCCAGTTCGCCGAAATCTTCCGCGCAGGTGGCGTAAATATTGGCGATAACGGGCACTTCCTGCCAGGGCAATTCCGGCAGCTTGCGCGTGATGAAAGCTTCCACGCCGTCATTCTGAAGGCCCACGGCATTGAGCATGCCGGACGGAGTTTCCGCCACGCGGGGCAGAGGATTACCTTCACGGGCGCGCAGAGAAAGCCCCTTGACCACGATGCCGCCCAACCGGGCGATATTGCCGTAGGGCATGAATTCCGCGCCGTAGCCAAAGGTGCCGGATGCGGTCATGACCGGATTTTTCAAAACCAGCGGGCGCGCGCCGTTATGTCCCGCCGGGTGCAGCTTGACTTCCATGTCCATCAGATCAGGCTCCC
Organism: Pseudomonadota bacterium; assembly: GCA_023450535.1. Lineage (GTDB taxonomy): Bacteria > Desulfobacterota > Desulfovibrionia > Desulfovibrionales > Desulfovibrionaceae > Mailhella. Next base: position 6,922 of record JAEXGX010000119.1, read on the forward strand.
GCTTTGAGGTCGATGTCTTCCGCCCAGAATACCGGGCCGCTGGTGCAGGTCTGCACGGGCAGCCCCGCCTTTTCAGGGTCGGCCCAGTGCATGGAGGTGCGCGTCACGCAACCGAGACAGGCTCCTACGCCGCAGGCCATGCGCTGCTCCAGAGAAAGCTGGGTCGGCAGCCCGATTTCCAGCGCATATTCCCAAATCATGCGCAGGAACGGCATGGGGCCGCAGGCCAAGGCCATGCCGTCCTTGCTGCGGCAGGCTTTCATACGGGCACGGATCATGTCCTGAAACACCGGGATGTCAGCAGGGGTCCGCTCGCGGAAGTGCTCCACATCAATAATCTGGGAAAGGCTGTCCATAGGGTAACAGTCGGAAATCTGGCGGTGGCCGAACAACATGGAAAGATGCTCGGGAGAGGGATGCCGATCCGCATAACCGTAAAACGGAGCAATGCCGATGCCCCCTGCGAGCAGCAACGTGGGCCGTGCCGGTTCAACGGCAAAGCCTGTACCCAGCGGTCCCCAAATAGTCACCTTGTCGCCGGAAACCAGCTTCGCAATACGCGCGGTGCCGCGCCCCACTACCTGATAGAACAACACCAGGCTTTGGGAACTGACGCGACTGATGGAGAAGGGGCGCGCCCAGGTCAATTCCGACCCCCATCCGTGGGGCCGGAGCATGACAAACTGACCAGGGAGCCAATTTATCCATCCGGGGTTTTCCAGCATAAGGGCGAAGAATCCAGGCTCGCCCGGCTGGCTGAAGGGAACATTGTCCGTGACCGTCAAATCGGTCCGGGCTGGCGAAATCATGGTGACCTCCGAAACAGGATCCAAAAACAATACGGGGAACATTCAGAGCGCTTGATGCCGGTAATGCTTAAGCACGGAACCAGCCTGCCATCTCGGCATCGCTCTGCTTTTGTTTTGAACACAATGAGTTCTTTTGAAATAGTCCTCCCGTGCCGCCCGGTCAAGGGCGCTCGCGGAAGGACCGCACGGCGAACCTGGTGCATCCTCTTTCTTTCACAGCGCCGCTTCAGCTACAACTCTACAGGTACAAAGCGGAATGCGTCCACATCGAACAGGCCGCGCGCCGTGATCTTGAGGTGAGGGATGACGGGCAGGGCCAGAAAACTCAAGGTCATAAAGGCGTCGGCGTCTTCCGAGATATGATAGTGTTCACGGGCAAGGCCAAGCAAACGGCGCAGACCGTCCGCCACCTCGGTGGCAGGCTGCTCGCTCATCAGACCGCCGATAGGCAGGGCCAGAGCATCCAGCACCTGCCCGCGCGATACCATGACCACTCCTCCGCCGATACGGGCAAGTTTTTCCACGGCCAGCTTCATGTCGGAGTCGTCATCCCCTGCCACCACAATATTGTGGGAATCGTGCGCCACGCTTGTGGCAATGGCCCCACCGGACAGGCCATAGCTTCCGTCCAACAGACCCACGCCGATCTTTCCGCTGGCGTGGTGCCGTTCCAGCACAGCAATTTTGAGCAGACCGGGATTGCGCGCGAAATCGAACACGCCGTCGGAATCAACCTGAATTTCCCTTTCACGGCATTCCGTCACCAGAGAGTGCGGCAGCAAAGAAATGACTCTGACCTTACGCGAAGCAGGTCCGGAAGGCAGGCGCAGTATAAAGGGCTGTTCCGGCAGGGGGGCAAGGTTCACACTGCGGCGCAGATCCCCGGGATCACGATGGGGCAGGGCCGCTTTCATTATGCCGCCCTCGGCGCTGAGACAACCTCCAGTCCATACCATGAGCGGGCGGAAATGCCGAAGATCGTCCACCAGCACCAGATCCGCGCGCAGGCCGGGCGCAATGGCCCCGCGATCCCGCAGGCCATAGCATTCCGCCGCGTTGAGCGAGGCCATGCGTATGGCGCTCATGGCGTCCAGCCCCGCCGCCACGGCAATGCGCAAATGGCTGTCCATATGGCCGCGTTCCAGAATGTCGGCGGGCTGGCGGTCATCTGTGCAGAACAGGCAGCGGCGGGAGTTGTCCGGCGTAACGCCGGGCAGCAGACGCAGCAAATCGCGCGAGGCCGAGCCTTCGCGGAGCAGCACATACATACCCCGCCGAATACGATCACGCAGTTCTTCCACTGTGGTGCACTCATGATCCGTGCCCACGCCCGCCGCACTGTAAATATCCAACCCCTCGCCCGTCAGGCCGGGGCTGTGCCCGTCCACCTGCCTGCCCCTCGCCCGCGCGGCGCGGATTTTCTCCAGCACGTCGGGGTCGCCGGAAAGCACACCCGGAACGTTCATCATCTCGCCCAGTCCGGCTACCTTTTCATCGTCTGAAAGCGCGGCCAGATCCGCAGCCGCCAACACCGCCCCCGCATCCTCAAAGGGCAGTGCGGGCACACAGGAAGGCAACATGATCCGCACATCCAGCGGCAGACCGCGCGAGGCTTCGAGCATGTAGCGAACCCCGTCCGCGCCCTTGACGTTGGCAATTTCATGCGGGTCCGCGATCACGGTGGTCGTGCCGCGCGGCAGTACCAGTTCAGCGAAACGGGCCGGGCAAAGCATGGACGACTCGATATGCACGTGCCCATCAATAAAACCGGGCAGCAGATATGCTCCCCCGGCGTCTACCACCTCCCGCGCGGGCAGGTGGGAAAACCCGAGGATACGGCCCTGCCCCACACATACGGATGAGGGGAAAAACTCCCCGCTGAACACGTCCGCCACCATCGCGTTATCAATGCGCAAATCGGCTTCCGCCCGCCCCGCCGCCTGTTCGAGAAACATATCTTTGCCCATGCCGCACTCCTTACCCTGCTGTTCCGTTTTCGGCCCCACGTTCCAGTAAGGTATACGAGGAAGAGCAAAGGCGCAAACAGGGCAACCGGGTATGCTCTGTGGATTGCTTTAAACAAAACCGGCGCACATGCGGTAACCGTATGTACGCCGGTGGAGCCTCTGCCAGGCTGAGGGGGTAGAGGCAGAGGCTAGATCTGGTTGGGGTTACTTGATCTTCTTATTGCCGTCCCATACCTGTTCAGCTTCGGGCAGGGGCTTCAGGTACGCAAACCAGGGGTTGGTCTTCAGGTATTCCGGGTCCTGCTGGAGCTTGCGGCTCATCTTCAGGATGGGCGGCACAATCTGCTTGATATCGCCTTCAAGCTTCGGCCCGATGCCGTAGTTGGTGGCCTGCAACGCATAGTTGACCGCGTTCTGGCTGTAGGTCATGGAGCTGGCTAACGTATCCAGAGCCTTGGCGGGGTTATGGAAGCCCACGCTGTTTTCAGCGGAGACATAATCCCAGAACATCTGGCCCTTGCGAACATTTTCCTTGGCCATGATGATCAGTTGATCATAGTCAGCGGGCTTGTCGCCCTGCCATTCCAGGGCCAGACGCACGGCCTCATGCGCGCGCACCGAGTCTTCCTGCGCCTTGAGAAGCTGACTATAGGTCTTGTCCTGAGTGTATTCCACCCGGCTCTTCAGGTATTCGGGCGTCTTGTCGGCATGGCACTGACGGCAGGCGCGCAGTTCCGGGTCCTTGAGCGGCGAAGTCCACCAGTGGCTGGACATCTTCTTGCCGTCCATGCGCTGATACGGCATGTGGCAGTCCACGCAGGTCACGCCAGCCGCACCGTGCGGTCCGTCGATCCAGGTTTCGTATTCGGGGTGCTGCACCTTGATCATGGGCGTCTGGGAAACAGGGTGAATCCAGTCCGCGAACTTGCCCTCGAACCCAGCCATCTTCACCGTGCCGTTATCTTCATACACGCTGTAAATCTGCTCCGGCGTAAAACCCTTTTCCCACGGGAAATGCGGGCGCTTGGCCGGGCCGTGGCCGGGGTCGTTGAAGTAGTATTCCACATGGCACTGAGCGCATACCAGCGAACGCATTTCCGCACGGGACAGCTTGGCCGGGTCCTTGCCCGCAAACTTCAGATAATCCTTGAGCGGTTCGCTGTAGAGCTGAAGCTCCATGGTTTCAGCATTGTGACAGGTGGTGCAGCTGATGGAGTCATCGTCCGTCACCTGATCACGGAACTCGTTAACATCCTTGGTCCAGAAATCATTCCCGTACTGCTTGATCCATTCCACCATCTTGGGGGTCTTACAGTTCCAGCAGGTGGCGGGCATGCTACCCTTGTCACCGTAGCGGTTGATACGGTCGATTTCCAGAAAATCGTGTATGGCGTAGGTGTGCCCCCGCGCCTCACGGTATTCGTACATGAAGGGATAACCCAGCCACAGGTTCTTGAGGTAAGGCTGAGCGGCCTGCGGATAGCCCTCGGGCAGGCCATCCACATTGTCGTTCTTCATGAAGTTGATGGACCCCTTATACTTGGTCATCACTTTGCTTTCGTCATTGCGGCGGTACGAGGCGTACTGCAGGGGGAACTCTTCCTTGAACTCCGGCGAGCGGTGATAGTCGGAGTCCTTGAGGCCCGTCTGGTACACGGGAGTCTTGAGTTCCGCTGTGGACACGTCATCACAGGCGGTCAACAGCCCCAGCGCGGCAAATACCGCGACAAAACGGGCAGAACGGGAGAGCATCTGTCTATTCATCGGCTACCATCCTTGTACTGATGGGCTTCATGCGCATGTGCTGGATATTACGGTGACAATCGACACAGTAGGGTTTCACGTCCATACTGGCCACTTCCATGTTCGTTGCGGCGTGACAGGCCTTGCAGTTGGCATTGACCACGTCCTTAGTCTTCAGCGTCGCCCGGATGGGCAACTGCGGATCGCCAAGCGTGTTCATGTACACGTCCCAGCCGCCGGTCGCCGCCTTGAAGGGCAGCTTTGCCACCAGGTTCGCCGGGGCGTGGCACTCATTGCAGGCCAAATTGGCATGGGTGGACATTTTATGCGTCCGGGCCGCCTGATCCATAATATGGCATGTGGAACAGAACGGGCGGGAGTCGGACACCCTCATCCCCCACGCCATCCCCGCCAGCAACAGAACGCCCAGAGCAACGCCGCCAAGCAGCAGCTTCAGGCACGGCATTCTGCGGGGTGACTTTTCCGACATTCTAGCCTCCTCTTTCCTCAAGGATTGAATCTCCCGCCGGGCCTTCCCCAGGCAAGGAACAATCTTTTGAGTATTCTATCAAAAAACGTGCCAGCTCGCGTCTTTTTGCACAATATTCCCAATAACTAAAATACGTATATAATCTCAAGCTGTTGCTCTAAAAAGCAAAAACTTTTATTCCACATCCCTCTTGTCTCAGTCTTTTTTCTCTGACATATTGTCAGAAATTTCTGACACGCTCGTCAGAAAAAAAGGATCGGAACCTTTTCAACCGCCTCCGGCGCTGGTGGAGGCTTTCATGCGCACACCGTCCCTGCCTTCTTCTCTCTGGCCTTCGCTCCGCCTTCCCCTGCTGCTTATTCTGTTGTGGTGGCTGCTGCTTTTTCTTCTGCTCATGTGGACCCAACGGAGAGAAGACAACTATACCGAAGAACTGGCCAGACTCCAGTTGGAAACACTCTATTCCAGTATTGCGGACATGCGCGACTGGAACGCGCAAAACGGCGGAGTTTTTGTGCCGGAAAATCCGGACAGCCCGGCGAACCCCTGGATTCCTGCGGAAAAACGCGTGCTGTACACGATGGACGGGCAACGTCTCGTCAAAATTAACCCTGCCTATATGGTACGGCTGATTTCTGAAAATTTCCGCTCCACCATAGCTAAATTCCGCATCACCGCACTGGCCCCCAAACGTCCGGGCAACCAGGCCGACGCATGGGAGGAGGCGGCCTTAAAGCGTTTTGACCCCCGGCACGGAAAATACTTTGAACTGGTGCGTTCCAAAGAGCCTCAATTCCGCTCCATCGCCGCGCTTCGGGCCAAAAAGAGCTGTCTGGAGTGCCATGAAAACGCGACTGAAGGGGATCTGCTGGGAGGTATCAGTCTGACGCTTGAAGCGTCGCCGTTGAGGCAAGCCGGACAGGCGCACAAAACGGCGGCGGCTCAGGCCTTCGGCCTTATCGGGCTTGTCGGCACTCTGGGCATCGGCGGCGCGACATGGCAGCTTAACCGCAAAAAGGAAAAGGCCGAGGCGGCCAACCGCCTCAAGAGCGCCTTTCTTGCCAACATGACCCACGACATGCGCACCCCGCTGACCGGCATACTGGGCATGGCGGAACTGCTGGTGCAAAGTAGCACAGAACCGCGCCGCCGCTATCTTCTGGAACATCTACGTGACGCCGCGTCCAGCCTGCTGAGCGTGGTGGACGGCGTGATGCGTTATTCCCTGCTGGAAGCGGACAGACGCCCTGTCCGCAACGAGCCTTTCCGCCCCGCTGAAGAAGTGGCGGCCTGTCTGGACGCGGTACGTCCGGCCTGCGACGCAAAAGGGCTGAAGCTCGACTACAGAGTGAACCCAGATGTGCCGCCCATTCTGCTCGGCGATGCCTTCCGCCTGCGGCAGGCGCTGGGCAACGTGCTGGGCAATGCTGTCAAATTCACGGAACACGGCTCCATCAGCCTGTGCGTTTCGCGCGAAAGCGGCAATTTAAATTCCTGCCTGCTGCGCTTTGCCGTGCGTGACACCGGTCCGGGAGTTCCGCCCTGCGACCGAGAACGCATTTTTGAAAGCTTCGAGCAAGGCTCGCGCCGGGCGCAGAGCGAACTCGGCGCTGGGCTGGGTCTGGCTGCTGCCCGGCTCATCGCGCGGGCCGGAGGCGGCGACCTCACATTAGAGGAAAGTTCGGAACAGGGCAGTGTTTTTCTCCTGACGCTGAACTTCCCCCTTCCTGCTCCGGACCACGCCACAAAAACAGATGAAGCGCTTGCGCCCTGCGCCAGGAAACCCTCTTCCGTTCAAGGGAGCCAAGACGGACAGGGGGGCCGAAAAGGCGACGTTCTGATAGTGGAAGACACCCCGGTTTCCGCGCTCTTTCTGCATGAGGTGCTGAAAGGTGCAGGATACTCCGCACACATGGCGGGTAACGGCTCCGACGCGCTCTTTTTGCTGCAATCCCGCCATATTGACGCGGTAATTCTCGATCTGGGCCTGCCGGACATGGACGGTCTGACCATCGCCCGGAGCATCAGGGCAGGGCAAAGCGGGGCGGATGCAAACACTCCTGTGCTTTTACTCAGCGCCCTTCCTCTCTCTGTCAATACCTATGGCAAACGGTCCGACGTAACAGCGAGCTGCCATTTCCTGCTCAAACCCGCGAGCATGGCGCAATTGCTGGAAACACTCGAAAGTATGTTGCCCGCCGCCCCGGACAAGCCCTATGAAGAAAACAACATTACAAAAAGAGCCGAAGCCCCCGCAGAAACTTTCACAGACGACGGTGTTTTCTCCCGGCAGGATGCCCTGGACACGGCGGACGGCAACGCCCCCCTGCTTCAGCGCATGATCGGCGCGTTTCTGGAGGAAGCTCCGGCTCTAGCCGCCATACTGGAAAGCGCATCTTCTTCTTTCGAGCTGCGCAGAACAGCGCACAGCCTGAAAAACAGCGCCGCCCTTCTGGGTCTGCCGCGTCTGCGTGCCGCCTGCACCGCACTTGAAAACGCGCTGGGCCCGGCGCTTACACCAGAAGGTGCAGTGCATCCGGACCATATTCCCGCCGCAAATGCCGCCCCCTATACTGACGCTGACGCCGTGAACAACTCGCTGCGCGCCGATTCCGTGCGGGAACTCAAACGGGCGCTGACGGCGCTCCGCCGTGAACAGGAGAGTGCCAATGGCCCGCTTGCTGGTAATAGATGACGAAAATCTGATCCGCATGCTGACCAAGGAAGCAGGGGAGGCTCTCGGATACGAAGTGCTGACTGCCGCCTCCCTGCACGAAGGCCGCGCCCTGCTGGATGCGGAAACGGCGGCGGGGCACTCGCTGGATCTCATAGTGCTGGATGTCATGCTCCCCGATGGGGATGGGCTGGCCGAACTGGAGCGCCTGACCAAGGGGCCGGGGCACCCCGATGTTATCGTTATTACCGGGCACGGCAACGCCTCGGCGGCGGAAGCCGCGCTCAGCGCCGGAGCCTGGGACTATCTGGTCAAACCACTGCGCCTGCGGGACCTCACCCGCATACTTGAAGAAGTCATGCAATGGAGACAGACCCGCGGTGCCGTTCAGTGTGGGAAATTTCAGAGGCCGGACATCATCGGGGCAAGCCCTGCGCTGATGGATGCGCTGTTTGAGCTCCAGGAAGCGGCTTCCAGCAACGTAAACGTGCTCATCACCGGGGAAACCGGCACCGGCAAAGATCTGTTCGCCAACGCCCTGCACCTCAACAGCGCACGCGCCGCAGGGCCGTTTATTACCGTGGACTGTACCTCCATGCCGGATAATCTGGTAGAAGCCCACCTCTTCGGCCATACACGCGGTGCGTTCACCGGCGCGGACCGGGCGCGGGAAGGGCTGCTGGCAGCAGCCGATCAGGGCACGCTCTTTCTGGATGAAATAGGAGATCTGCCCCTGCCCGCGCAGGGTTCCTTTCTGCGCGCGCTGGAACAACACCGCTTCCGTCCGGTGGGGGAAATCAGGGAAATTTTCAGTGATTTCAGGCTGGTAGCCGCCACCAACCGCAATCTCGACGATATGGTGGACATGGATTTGTTCCGCAGTGATCTGCGTTTCCGCCTGCGCGGCATGCATATCCATGTACCGCCGCTACGCCGCCGTCTGGAGGATATTCCCGCGCTGGCCACTCACTTTATCGAATGCTGCTGTCAGCACAACGGTTTTCCCCACAAGGAAGCAGGGCAGGATGTACTTGCCATGCTGGCCACCTATCCCTGGCCCGGCAACGTGCGCGAACTGAAACACGCGATGGAACGCGCCTGCACGGCGTCGGGCAACGGACGCATCCTTGCCCGCCACCTGCCTACGGAAATCCGCATTTCTCTGGCAAAAAGCCGCCTGATCTTTCCCGGCGCATCCCTTGAGGGCAATACCGCGCATCCGGAAATGTTCTCCGGCATCGCGGCAAAACCTGCCCCGGGCTCCGTCCCAAATTCTGCCTCAAATTCTGCCTCGGACCCTGCCGAAACGGCGGAAAATTTTCCCACGCTCAAAGAGAGCCGGGCCAGAGCTGACGCCGAATACCTGGCGGCCCTTCTTGCCCGTTTTCACGGCGACGTCCGCCGTGCGGCCCCGGTAGCAGGGCTTTCCCGCGGACATCTCTACGAACTGCTCAAAAAATACGGAATGGCAAAAGACGGCACAAAAGATGATGTTTCAATCCACAGCCGCCCCCATCTCGCCGACTGACTCCGCAGCCGACGGATAGGGGTCGTGCGGATTGCCCCTCCCTGAAGGGAGGGGTTGCAAAAGAGGATTTCATCGGCATCGCCGTTTTGTCAAGTCCACTTTTCCCCCTGAAGGGGGAGCTTTCAAACCACAAAGGAATTTTTGATGAAAAAACGGGATTTGACCGGGAAAGTCAAGAACAGGGACACGGCGGGAGTGAGACGCAAAAATCACCGGGAGTATCGGGCATAAAAAAACAGAATCGAGCATGCCCGGTGGAGTATATTGCGCATATGATGTATAAAAATATAAGGTTCATTAAGATAAGGAGAAGGATATGAAAATGGAATACCGCCCCGTAGGAAAAACAGGATTGTCCGCCAGCATCATCGGGCTTGGCTCGGAGCATCTGGACAACAAACCCTATGAAGTTGTTGAAGAAGTCATTCACGCCGCGCTGGAACAGAACATCAACATGATGGATCTGTTCATGCCCGGCGACACGGTGCGCAGTAACATCGGCAAGGCCCTTGGCTCTGACCGGAAGAAAATGATGATTCAGGGCCATATCGGCTCCGTCGATCTGCGCGAGCAGTATGACATGAGCCGCGACCTTGACGTGTGCAAGCGCTATTTCGACAAACTCCTCACCTGTCTGCGCACCGACTACATCGACTTCGGCATGTTGTTCTTTATGGATACCGACGCCGATGTGGACGCTATTTTCGACAACGGCATTGTCGCCTACGCGCAGGAACTGAAACGGCAGGGCGTCATCCGCGCACTGGGGGCTGGTGCGCACAACCCCGCCACGGCAAGGCGCATGGTGGAAAGCGGGGTTATTGACCTGTTGATGTTCAGCATCAATCCTGCTTTTGACCTCATGACGGGCAAAGCGGATATCAGCGCCATGCTGACCGGAAGCTTTGCCGACATGGTGCATTCGTTCGATCCGGACAGGGCCGCGCTCTACCGCCTGTGCGAGAGCAGCGGCGTCGGCATTTCCGTCATGAAAACCTTTGGCGCGGGAAAATTGTTATCTGCCGAGCATACGCCCTTTGCCAGCCCCATGACCCCGGCGCAATGTATCCACTATGCACTCACCCGCCCTGCGGTCGTCAGTACGCTGGTCGGCTGTCAGAGCAGACAGCATGTCCTCGACGCTGTCCGTTACCTCTCGCTTTCCGAGGAAGAAAAAGATTACGCCGCAGTTATCAGCAGCGTCAAAAAAGACTTCAAGGGCTGCTGCGTCTATTGCAATCACTGTCTCCCCTGCCCTGCGGGCATTAATATCGCCGCAGTCAACAAATACCTGGATATCGCCGTGCTGGACGAAAGCAACGTGCCGCCGAGCATACGCCAGCACTACAAGGAGCTGGAAAGCCACGGTTCTGACTGCATCGAGTGTGGAAGCTGCGAAGAACGCTGTCCTTTCAAGGTGCAGGTTATGGCAAATATGAAGCGGGCGGCAAAACTCTTTAGTCTGTAGGTTCGTAGAGCAGTCCAACATTGAAATGCTCCAGAAAAAAACCAAGGCTCCCAGCAGAACTCTGCTGCTAAAATCAGGCACACGAACGGAGCCTTCCCTTAAAAAAGTTTTGTCATCACGCTGACGACAACGCCCGGCAATTTTGCGGGGCGTTGTTTTTTCTTTTTTTGTTGAGCATTGACAGAAAAAATTTGTATTTATATAACGAAAAAAGTTTCTCGGTGAACAAAATTTACAAAATAGTTTTTTTGGTTTTTATACCAAGATAAAAGTTTTCCGTACTTGTTAAATAAACCAGCCTGGTTGAGTTATCCTCTGGAGTACTCGTCTTTGCAGCCGCATCGCAAAAAAGGAGTTTCGGATGGCGTGGAATGATGACGTAGAGGAAGAGGTAATATCTACCCAACTATCGAGTTTATTTCGATATAATCAGGCACTGGACGACGTTTTTGCAGCCTTGTCTTCCTCTCTGGCACAGCGCATTCCTCTGGACGGAACAGCGCTTTTTTTATTTAATGAAAAATTCGATGTCAGTGCCTCCGCAATATGGAGTAAATCGAAACTGAACGATCTTCGTAGCATGTTCCCGGATCAGGCCGCACTTGCGGCCTGGTTTTCTCCAACAAGAGCCGCGCGGCTATGCGCCCGGCTTACGGGGACAAAAGCACTCTGCGTCAAAATTCCTCCCACAGATTTCCCCTTGCCTTACCGCCCCGGCCCGTGCTGCGCGACGCCTCTGCTGGCCGGAGAAAAGATCATCGGCATTGCCATGTTCCGGCGTGCAGAAGAGCAGTCTCGCTGGACTTTGGACGAGTTGAAAGCGCTGACCAGACTGGTTCTGCCTCTGAGCATCTTCCTGGCCGGACGCGAATTCTGCGCAGAACAAAGCCTCCGCAACCATATTCTCAGCGCGGCACAGACTCAGGCAAAAGTCTGCATGTATATCACCAATCCCCGTACGGACGAAATTCTCTATATGAATCAGACCATGCGGGAATATTTCAACCTGGAAAACCCGGAAGGGAAAATCTGCTGGCAAGTATTGCAAAAGAATGCCGAGCACCGCTGCGATTTCTGCCCCATTCCTTTTCTTGAAAAAAACAGCGCCAAATCCCCTCTTTACCATTGGGAAGAACACAATTCTCTGATCGGACGGCTGTTCAAAAACTACGACTGCCTCATGCCCTGGCTCGACGGGAGCATAGTGCATCTGCAGCAATCTATCGATGTTACAGACTACCTGCATCTGTGGGAGGCATCCCAGCGCGACGATCTCACCCTCCTGCCCAACCGCCGGGCCGGTCTGGCTGAACTGGATGCGGCTCTGGAACGGGTGGCGACGGACGACGTCCTGCTTTCCGTAGCGTTACTCGACATAAATTTTTTGAAAGATATCAATAATATCTACAGCCATGCGGAAGGCGACCGCGCCCTGCTTCTGGTTGCCGATGTTCTGCGTCATGGTGTGGGGGACAACGGGTTCTGCTTTCGCCTCAGCGGCGATGAATTCATCGTGCTCTTTCCAAACGAAAGGCGTCACGCCGCCGTGCGGCGTATGGAAGACATGCGTGAAGAATTGTGCCGCCGCTGCTTTGCCGAAGGGCTGCCCTGCGCGGTGGATTTCAGCTTCGGCGTGGTAGAGGCAACACCCGGCGTCAGAGCGTCTGCGGTGGAAGTGATGTCCAGCGCGGACGAAAAAATGTATGAACGGAAAAAGCAACTGCATATTCTTGAAGCAAAGCGCCGCCTGGCTGCCCCCGCCTCGCCACAGGAAGAACGCTACGCTTACAACCCCCGTTTGCTGTATCAGGCGTTATCCAAAAGCACGGACGCCTATATTTATGTTTCCAACATTGAAACCGGGGTATTCCGCTATTCCAAGGCCATGGTTGAAGAATTCGGCCTGCCCGGAGAAGTGATCGAAAATGCCGCTGCCGTGTGGGAAGCACATATCCACCCCGATGACAAAGCCACTTTTCTGGAGGCCAACCAAATCATCGTAGATGGACGGGCTGACTATCACTGTGTGGAGTACCGCGCCCGCAACCGCAGAGGCGAATGGGTATGGATGCGCTGCCGGGGCAGTCTGGAACGGAATGACGAAGGCAAGCCGACGCTGTTCGCCGGATTCATTACCAATTTGGGACAGAAAAACAAAATGGACCCTATCACCGGCCTGTTCAACAAAATCCGCCTGGCGGAAGACATGGAGTCATTACTGCACAATGGCCAGCCCCAGTCCGTACAGTTCATGCTGATCGGCCTTGACTCCTTTAAAAATGTCAACAACCTGTACGGCAAGAATTTCGGGGACGAAATCCTGCGCATTGTCGCCCAACGCATTCAGGGAATGCTGCCTCCGAACGCCTCATTGTACCGCCTGGACGGCGACGAGTTCGGCATAGTGATTCGCGGGGCTCAGGAGAGCGCCCGTTCGATATACCACACCCTGGCCAGAGCCTTCCGTCTGCAGCAAGAATACGACGGCAAAAAGTTCTTCTGTACCTTGTCTGCAGGTACGGCATCCTTTCCGGACGATGCGCGCGATTATGAAAACCTGCTGCGCTGCGCGGGCAATGCGCTGGATACGGCCAAGCAAAACGGGAAAAACCGTCAGGTATTTTTCCTTCCCGAACAAAGCGAGGTCCAACGGCGCGCGCTGGAACTTACCGAATTACTGCGGGAAAGTGTGGAACGTGATTTTGAGAACTTTTCCTTGGCGTACCAGCCCCAGGTCACTTCAGACGGAACACGCGTACTGGGAGCCGAGGCTCTGGCCCGTTGGCAATGCGACAAATACGGTAAAGTTTCTCCCGGCGAATTTATCCCTCTGCTGGAGCAGAGCGGACTCATTGTACCTTTCGGGCGCTGGGTTTTCCAGCGCGCTGCCGAGCAATGTCGGCAATGGGTGGATCTAAGGCCTGATTTTGAAGTCAGCATCAATCTATCCTACATTCAGGTGACATCAGACGACATGCTCCCGTTCATCGATCGAACGCTGAAAAAACTGGATCTGTCTCCCTGCAATATTGTGGTGGAATTCACGGAAAGCAGCCTGATGCAGGGGAATGTGCAAATAGTGTTCGACAATCTGCGCGCCATGGGCATACGCATCGCCATGGACGATTTCGGCACGGGTTATTCTTCGCTGGGCATGCTGAAAAACTCACCCGCCGATGTGGTAAAAATAGACCGCACCTTTGTGCGGGACATCGTGCACAGCCGTTTTGACGAAACTTTCATTCGTTTCGTCGTTGAACTTTGCCACCATGTAAACATCAAGGTTTGCCTGGAAGGCGTGGAACACCCCGATGAACACCGACTGGTGGAAGCTATGGGGCTGGACAGTGTACAAGGCTACCTGTTCGGACGCCCGGTGGATGCGATATCCTTTACCCACACCTTCCTTGTCAAAGGACCAAAGACGTACCAGGCGTGAGAGTTATGCTTGCCGCACGTTCCTGAGCCTATTTACATGTCACTCGGCTGGTACGGAGGTACGGAACCCGCTTCGCCCGACTCCGCAGAGCCCTGCAAAGTCATTTACCCTCATGGCACCCCATTTTTCGTCCAGCGCGGCCCTTTCCTTATTGCAACGCTTCAGATCAGGCTTTTCAAAAAACGGTGCAGGCTCTCTTTCGATTCCAGAGGCAGGCGGGAAATCAACTGGCCGATTTCCCTGTCCCACTCAGGTGAACCGAGAAAGGGATCAGCCGTCTTGAGGCGTCCGGGCAAAAGATTATGCTTTTTGATCTTGCTGTACATGGTGCTGAGCGGAATACCGAGGAAAGAGGCCGCCTTGCGGATATTTCCCTGATTGCTTTCCAAGGCTTCGGAGAGCAGTTTCTTTTCAAAGGCTCCCTTGCGCCCCCCAAAGCCTTCCACAGCGGCAGCACCTTCCTGCGCTCCTGACAACGGAGGGACGTAAATAGCATCTCCTTCTGCGAGGTTGACCTGAAGGCGGATGCAATTTTCCAGTTCACGCACATTGCCCGGCCAATCGTGCTTCGCAAGGTTGCCGAGCGATTCCTCGACAAGAGGAAGGTTGTACCCTCTTGCCGCAAGAGAAAACATACGCGCAAAATGACGGGCGAGCAGAATCACGTCGTCCTCCCGTTCCCGCAGGGCCGGAATGCGCAGTGGAAAGGCATTGAGCCGGTAAAAAAGATCCTGCCGAAATCTGCCCTGCCGGATAAGCTCCGGCAGTTCCCGGTTGGTAGCAGCAATGACGCGCACATCCACCCTGTGCGGACGGGACGAACCGATCTTGCTGAGTTCTCCGCTTTGCAGGAAACGCAGCAGGTTAGCCTGCACGTCCAGCGGCAATTCCCCCACTTCATCGAGAAATATGGTGCCGCCGTCGGCCAGTTCAAATTTTCCCACCTTTCCCCGCAGGCTTGCCCCTGTAAATGTTCCTTCCTCATAACCAAAGAGTTCACTCTGGATCAGCCCTTGCGGCAAAGCTCCGCAATTGACAATGAGGAACGGATGTTTCGCCCGTGAACCGGCGTTATGTATGGCATGGGCGAACAATTCCTTACCTGTGCCGCTTTCTCCGGTAATGAGCGTGGTCATTTCTCCTGCCGAAGCCTTGCGCGCGAGTTCAATGGTTCTGCTCAGCGCCCGTGATTTCCCCATGATGTCTTCAAAGCGGTACACCGCTCCGGGGGTCGCCACCCGTGCGGCCAGCTCGCGCACTTTCCTGCCGCGGCGCAGAATAAGCACCGCTCCACTCAAATTATCGTAACTGACCGTGACATAAAAGGACATGCCCTTTCCGGGGCGGCTGCGCAGGGGCATAAAAAAGTCAGTGAGTTCCCGTTCTTCGCGCAGGCAGTTC
>JAEXGX010000203.1 GCA_023450535.1 Pseudomonadota bacterium
TCGAGGTCGAGCAGAGTCGTATCCACCTGCACTTGGCGTAGGGCGTCAAGGCCGATAAGGGCTTCGGCAATTTCTCCGTTCACATGTTCCACAGCCTTGGAGACGCCCTTGCCTTTATAACGGGCAGGATCTCCGTCGCGCAGTTCAAGCGCTTCGCGGGTGCCGGTGGAGGCTCCGGAGGGCACGGCGGCGCGACCCACATGACCGGATTCCAGGCCCACTTCCACTTCCACAGTGGGGTTGCCGCGGGAATCCAGAACTTCGCGGGCCCAGACCGAAGTAATCGTGCTGCTGTCCATATCGTCTCCTTTCTTTACGGGCCGGTGGCCCATGATATCCGTTACACAGCCGGGACTATCCCGGCGTTGGCGCCTGTGCGGGCGCAGGAAAAGATATTAACTCCGGCTTTGTTTCCACGCAAGGCGCAAACCTTCAAGAATAAGATCCGGCCTGACGTGATCAAGGCAGGCGCTGACCCGGGCAATGGCCGGGGCAAATCCGCCCGTGCCGAGCACAAGACAGGGGCCGGGGAGCTGCTCCCGGAGCCGGGAACACAGGCCTTCGGTCATGGCGGCGAAACCAAAGACAAAGCCGTGCCGCATGCTGGTGGAAGTGTTACTGCCGATAAGCGGCGCATCCGCGTCAGCTTCAAGGCTGATGCGGGGAAGTTTGGCCGTGCCGGTGGCCAGCGCTCCGTGCGAGGAAAGTACGCCGGGACAGATCAGCCCGCCGAGGTAGGCTTCACCCGTTACACAGTCAAAAGTGGTGGCCGTGCCGAAATCTACGGAAATCAGCGATGCCGGTTCCGGAAAAAGACGGCGTGCCGCAAATGCCGCCAGCAGACGGTCCGCGCCGACTTGGCCCGGGTTATCATAACGGTTTTCCAGCCCTGGAGAAAAGTCTTCGGGGAAGTTCAGCGTCGGGCAGGCGAGGTAGCGTGTCACTGCGTCGCGTAGCATGGGAGTGAGGTCGGGCACCACAGAGCACACGGCGCAGGCTGTAAAATCGCCTTCGCCCAGGCCCGCTCTGCCCAGCAGACCGATCAGGGCCAGCCCCAGACTATCGGAAGTGTGCGGTATGCGCGTGGGCAAAGACCAAGTTTCGCTCAGGCCGGATTCGTCGGCCAGGCCGATTTTTACGCAGGTATTGCCGATATCGGCAAGAAGAATACGTTCAGATGTGTTGTGTCGCATGATGTTTTCCTGAACATGCCTATGGGAATCGTACATGGTTCAGTGTTTTTCAGAGGTATCAGCTTTGTCGGCAGCCCCGATATCTTTTCTGATATCTTCAACGATTTTTGCTTCTGCGCTGGCTTCCGCGTTTTCCAGCCGGTCGGCCAGGGAGCGCGCAGGGGGTTCTTGCTCCAGCGCGTTGCTTTCAGGGACCTTGAGGCCTGGAACATTGGGGTTTGCATCGTTTTCAGACGCATCCTTCTGCGCGAACAGGTCTGCGAAGGAAGGCATGGCGTCCAGCCGCTTTTTTTCCCGCTCGAACATGTCTTCCAGAGCATCGGCGTCGAAAACGAGGCGTCCGCTTTTAATCAGCCAGGCGCGCGTCATGGGCAGGTACATGTTGTGTAGAAACAGCGGTTCCAGCAGGCAGTCGAGATCGCGGGAGAAATCCTCCTTCATGGCGTTGCGGGAGGAGTAGGCGTTCAGATGATAGAGCTGAATAAAGGCGCAGAGATCCTTGATTGAGGCAAGACCGAAATCTTCCATTACCTTCCGCGCGGAAACGGCGCGGGGCAGGCGGCGGGGAAGAAGCCGGGCCGCGAGACGGTTACCGTAGCGGCCTGCCAGCAGGCGGGAGATCAGCAGGCCCAGGCTGGCGAAGCTGAACAGCAGGCCGAGCATGCGCCAGCGCCCGAAACTGGCGAGAAAGCCCCAGCGCAGGGCTTCCACTGCCAGCAGCAGCGTCAATAATGTGCCCGCCGCGTACATGGTCATGACGAAGAGACGGGCCAGTTTTTCGTGCGTGAAATATCCTTCGTGCATGGGTTCCCCCTGTCGCGCCATATTCCCGTGTTTCGGACGGGATGTCCAGCGCGGTATTTCAGGGCGGTATCAAGTGTTCCGGAACTATTCCACCGTTTCCGGTTCGGTATAGCGGCGGTAATCCATGCCGTATTTTTTCATTTTGTAGTACAGCATGCGATACGTCACATGCAGCTTGCGCGCGGCTTCATGAATATTGCCCCTTGCCTCCTTCAGGGCAGTATCAATGAGATGTTCCTCCAGGCGGTTGACACTCTCGATCAGAGAATTCCCGGGCGCGGTTTCGGGCGGACCGTCTTCCGGTCGCGCGGCGGAGCGGATATTGGCGGGCAGATCCCGGGTGCGGATGATACCGTCTTCGCAGAGCAGAAAGGCACGTTCCATCACGTTCTGGAGTTCGCGCACGTTACCCGGCCAGGACCATGCCTGCAAGGTTTCCAGTGCCGGAGCGGAAAGTATGAGAGGTTGTTCCGGACCGCCGGGGGAATTGCCGTATTCGGATTGAAAGCGGCGGAGAAAATGCCCGGCCAGCAGAGGGATGTCTTCCTTGCGCCGGCGCAGCGGGGGCATACTGATAGGGAAGACATTGATGCGGTAGTACAGGTCTTCCCGGAACTGGCCTTCCCTTACCAGCTTCTCCAGAGGGCGGTTGGTCGCGCAGATCAGGCGCACATCCACAGAAATGGCGTGTTCACTGCCCAAACTCTGGATGCGGCGATCCTGAATGGCCCGGAGCACCTTGGCCTGGGCGGGAAGGGAAAGATCGCCGATTTCATCGAGAAAAAGCGTGCCTCCGTCGGCTTGTTCAAACATTCCCCGGTGGTTTTGTACGGCGTTGGTGAATGCGCCCTTGCGCCATCCGAACAGTTCCCCCTCCAACAGTTCGGAGGGCAGGGCGGCGCAGTTCAGAGTCACAAAAGGGCGGGCGCGCCGGGGGCTGGTCTTGTGAATGGCTTCCGCCATGAGTTCCTTGCCGGAGCCGGATTCTCCCAGAACAAGCACGGTAGCACGGCTGGGCGCAGCCTGGAGCGCCTGCCGCAGGGCGGCGCGCATAGCCGGAGCCTGGCCGACCACAAAGCCGTCCATGCCGGAGGGCAGAACCTCTTCATCACCGTCTTCCCATGAGGCTGGATCCATTTCTTCCTGCAACCATGCCACATGGCTGCCGATCATCAGAGCCACGGATTCAAGAAATTCCCGCAGATCTTCCAGTCTGGCCCTGCCGTCGCCGTCGCATCCGGCCGGGGCGTCGGCGCTCAGGGCGCCCAG
>JAEXGX010000212.1 GCA_023450535.1 Pseudomonadota bacterium
ACGTACTGGCGGTTTTTTTTCCGAGTCCGCATTCCTTCACCGGGGAAGATGTGGCGGAAATCCACGGGCCCGGCGGCCCTGCGCTGCTTCATACCGTGCTGGACACGGTATTGGATGCCGGTCTTTCTGCTACATCCGGCACAGGAGAAAAGCGTGTCCGTATGGCAGAGCGCGGGGAATTCACCCGGCGGGCCTTTCTGAACGGGCGTATGGACCTCTCCCAAGCCGAAGCCGTGGCGGAGCTCATTGCCTCGCCTGGCGCAGAAGGCGCGCGTCTGGCATCCGCCAAGCTGGATGGCCTGCTCGGCAAACGTGTAAGCGAACTGCGCGACCGGCTTGAATACCTGCGACAACGTGTCTGCCTTGCCGTGGACTTCCCCGAAGAAGAAGGCGAATGCCTGCCTCCTGCCGAATTTGCCGCTGTTGCCGGTGAAGTGGCAGACGCCCTGCGCGGCCTGCTCGCCGCGTACGAACGCGCCCGCATCTGGCGGGAAGGGGCGCTTGTCGCGCTTGTCGGACAAGTCAACGCAGGTAAATCAAGCCTCATGAACGCCCTGCTGGGCCGCCCCCGGGCCATTGTCACGGAGCGCCCCGGCACTACACGCGATTACCTTGAGGAAGAATGCCGTATCCTCGGGCTTCCTGTCCGATTGGTAGACACTGCCGGACTGCGGGAAGACAGTGAAGACCCAATTGAACGCGAAGGCATGCGCCGGGGCCGGGACAAAATGCAGGAAGCCGGACTGGTGATTCTGGTGCTGGATGGGGAACGCCTTGCCGCCCTGCCTGCACGGGAGCGTGACCTTGCGCTCCGTGCGGAGCTTGAAGTGCTGGACGGAGTGGCTTGTTCCCGCCGCGTCGCGATATGGAACAAGGCCGACCTCGCGCCGCTTTCCCCGGAGCTATGCGACAGGACGGAACAAATCCTCGGCCTGAGCTGCCTGCCGCTTTCCGCTCGTAGCGGACAAGGACTGGAAGAATTATGCTCCCTGCTCGCCGACAAGCTGCGCGGTGGAAATGCGTCCGGTCCCGATGAAGGCGAAATCGCACCCAACCGGCGGCAGGCCCGCGTGCTGGAACAGGCCTTGTCCGAACTGACGGAACTGGAGCGGGAAATTGCCGCCCGGGTTCCCCCGGATTTGTGCGGTCTGCGCCTCGACACGGCCTGCGTACATCTTGGGGAAGTCATCGGGCTGAACAGCACGGAAGAGACC
Source organism: Pseudomonadota bacterium (assembly GCA_023450535.1). Lineage (GTDB taxonomy): Bacteria > Desulfobacterota > Desulfovibrionia > Desulfovibrionales > Desulfovibrionaceae > Mailhella. The sequence goes on from JAEXGX010000212.1 coordinate 1,215, forward strand.
CTGAACGCCATTTTCTCCGATTTTTGCATCGGAAAATAAGCGTTATCAGGAGAGATTAAACCTTTGTTGCTGTTTTGCTGGTACAGTATGCAACTCTTCGGGTCAGTATCGCCAGAGGTTCAAAACGATTGAAGCATCGCCGCCCCACGGGCAAAGATTAAACGACGCGCCCGCAAACTGAGCAACGAGCTGCATTCAATTTGCGGACATCCACAAGAAAGAATGTTCTGCAAAAGTGCGGGGTGCTCCGGGGGGAAATGGGGCTCGGAGGGGCGGCATCCCCTAACAGGCCCCTTCCCTCGCCGGGAGAGCGGAAGGATAAAGAAGATCGAACAAAACGAACTCCGATACTCTACTCTTCGCGCTAACCGCCTTCCCGCTTTTAATCTTTTATTTTCTCACCAAGCGTAGCCTCATCCAAATGAGCCTACGCCAGCCGCAAATATAACTCCCGCCCGACCCAGGCATCCGTAGCGGCGTAAAGAAGCTGCCGGGGCGTAAGCTCCTCTTTATCCCAATTGGAACACTGGGCGCTCTTGCTGATGCGAAAGCCCAGCAACGCGGCCGCAAGAGAACGCAGGCCCTGCGCCTGGACGCCGCGAGCTTTGGCCAGATGGGCCAGATCTACGGCTCCGCCGGGAGTGAACTCGTGCAGACGGGCAAGAGCACGCAGATCGTCACGCACAGCCACACCTGTTTTGACAATATGCGGATCGGCCAGCAAATCGGCCAGGGCGTCTCCGAAGGGAACGCGGTTCAGTTGGAAAAGGAAGACACAGTTTTCTCCGCCAAGCTGCAACAGTGCGGGGTTACCGCTCTTGCCGCGGGTAAATACGGGGCGCGTTTCCGTATCAAAACCCAGCACCTTTTCTTTCCAGAGCAGATTAAGCGCGCGATCCTGCTCCTCTTCCGTCCGGATCAGGCAAATTTCCCCCCCGTATGCGCGGATGGGAAGCAGATTGATTTCTTCCTTGCTAAGCGTACGCGGAGCGTCCGCCCATGCTTCTACCAGAGGTTCTTCGGGAAGGGCACCGCTTTTCGGCCTGTCTGATGACCGTCTTTTTCCATGCCGGGGACGTCTGCGGGAAGAATGCTTCGCCGGAGCAGGTGGTTCTGCGGAAAGCTCACTGGACAAGGTTCTGCCCGAAGCTCCGTCCGAGCCCCAGGAGGAAGAGGGGGGAAATGATGCAAACGTGTCTTCTGTCATGGGGTTATTCAGTTAGAGCATTTTGCGATTGAAAATATCTGCCCGCTCGGAAACTCTATTCTGGCCTGCAAATTTCGCGCCTTCGCAGAGGGTGCCTGCTCTCGCACTCACCAGAGCAACTCATAAAGTTTACTTGCTCTGGCCGTTGGCGTGAAACGCCTTACGATAAAGAGAACAGAATTCAACCTCACCTTACTCGACTCCATGAGTGATTTCAAAGCCAATTTGCTCTGGAAGGCCAAGAATGAGAACGCGAATTTTATAACAAATATTGTGTGACGTTTTCCTGATATCCCATTTTTCCGCAAATCTCAAACAGAACCGATC
>JAEXGX010000219.1 GCA_023450535.1 Pseudomonadota bacterium
ATGCAATATGCCGCGGAACTGACGTATCGAAGCGATCGGGGTGAAGATTTCCCCATTGATTCTGCCTACTTGCTTCGGGAAACGGAAAGTGGTGCGTACCGCGTTCGTCTGGATTTTGCACTGGGGCGTGCCGGGACGTTTTCCGCCATATTGCGACCGGAAGAGAAAACGCTGTTTGTCGTATCGTATGGATTGTCGGCCTACGTTGCCATTCCCACGCGGGGCGATGAACGCACCGCCGTGGACTTACTGCCTTCCGTGGCGGCGGCGTTCATGCCTTTTGGCGTGCCCGCGCTGACAATTCGGGAGGAAAAACGGGAGGCACTGCCCACCGCTTCGGTTAACGGCCTGCTCTGCAAACGGGAGCGCGCCTCGTACATGGTGACTTTCATGGGGGATGCTTCAGACGTGGCGCTGGTGGAGTGGAACAGCGCCCGGCTGCCGTTTTTACCTGTCCGCGTGGACGAACTCCGAAGCTGGGATGCCCCGGATTCTCCCAGAGGGACTGTGTTGTTGAAAAACATCCGGAACAGCGGACTTGACATGGGGAAAGAGCTGTTTGAAGTTCCAGAAGGATATGGCCGCTACGGTTCTGCCCTGAATATGCTTTTGTACGCGCTGGCAGCGCAGTGGTGAGATGGGAACCTGTGAGCTGGAACGTAGTATCCTGGCTATGTACACTTTGAGTGTTAAACTGTTTTAAAAGAGGAACGTCATGGATTTTCCGGAACAGAGCGCCTGGATGCGGCATCGTGTCTCATACGGTGAAACAGACGCCATGGGCGTATTATACTACGCGGAATATTTGCATATTTTTGAGCGCGCTCGCAGCACTTACAGCCGCGCCTGCGGTTGTTCGTATGATGAAATCGAAAAGGGGGGGATTATCCTGCCCGTACGCGAGGCGCAGTGCCGTTACCGTTCCCCGGCCCATTATGATGAACTGATATGGGTACAGGTGGGGATCGGCGAATGGAAACGAGCTTCAATGCGTTTTGTGTACCGTATGTATGATGAGAAAAGAAGCGTGCTTCTTGCTGAAGGCATGACCGAACATGCTCTCTACAGCCCTGAGGCGGGGCGGCCGTTGGGTGTGCCGGGCTGGCTGAAAGAGGTGTTCAGCCAGGTGAAATATCCGGACGCCGACTAACCCCTGTTCTTCCAAAGAGCAGTTTAACTTTGAAAGCATACATGGTCAGGCCCCTCTATTCTGATCCGCAGGGTTTACGCCTCCGCCGGAGCTTTGCTCTGCTGTCCATGCCTGTACGCCCTGCGGGCTACGGGCACACCCCTTCAGGGTGTGCCCGTAGGGTGGTACGCCGCAATTCACTGCTGCTCTTTCAGCGGTTTTTTTCGCCACAGGGAAAGCGCGCGGCATACTTCTTCCGCCTTGTCGGTCTGCTTGCGGCGGATGCTGTGCAGTACGGCATGTTCGCCTGTTTCCTGGTCGGGAAGAAGTTTCTGCTCCTGACGGATGAGATCGTGCATGGCGTCCGCTATTGGCGCTAACGCACATACGCTGTCGAGTTCGTCGCCGGGGAAGCATTCGGCCCGGAAACTGACGTCGAGCATGGCCGGGATCAGACGTTCTCCGGAGTCAGCGGCAGGAGAGGGCAGGGCTTCCGTGAGCCAGGCCAGATAACGCGCGTTGTTGACATGGCCGTTGAGATCCAGATCGTCCCGCCGGACACGCAGGGGGACGGTTTCCACGCCGTTTTCGTCAGTCAGGCGGGGCAGGGTGCGACAACAGAAAGGAAGGCAGGAACGCGGAGCCTTCGGGTAGGCGGCGGCCAGTTCGGGGGGAATGGGCGCAAGCCTGCGTTCATTCATATTCATGATTGTCCAGGCGCTGGACCCGATGACAATCAGGTGATCCTCCGCGTCGTAGACTTCATAGCCGCGGTGGCCGAATCGATCGAGGGAGGATGGCCAGGTTCGTACGTGGAGCTGTTCCCCCGCGCCGGGGAGTCGCGTGATGCGTAGGGCGAGCCGAGCCAGTATCCAGCTCAGCCCGAGGGGGGCAAGCATTTCTTCGCCGAAACCAAGAGAGCTGGCGCTTTGCCCCGCTGCCTCCTGAAGCCAGTTGGCCAGGGAAGGCAGGGTGGCTACGCCGTCAAAGCCGATTTCCCCGTAGCGGACAGTAAGAGGAAAGTTGAAATCCTCAAGATGCATGGTCATACCTTGATTTGTGAATGTTAAACAGTTCAAGAGATATTATACCGTTCTGCCGGGAGCGCTGCCGTTGTCCGAGGGGTCGGGGCCAAGCGGCACAAAGTTGCCGTCTGTTTCGTCAAGCTGGAACAGAACGCCTGCGGCCAGATCGAAATACCAGCCGTGAATGGCGAGATCGCCCTTTGCCTCAGCCGAACGGACCCAGGGGAAGCTGCGCAGATTGCGCAAGGACAGGCGGATGGCGCATTGCTCGCACGCACGCTCCCGCTGTTCGGCGCAGGATTCGGAACACTGTGCATCCGCTTGGGCACGGGCGTCTTGAGCGACAAGCATCCAGGCGCTGAGGAATTCATTTTTTTCACTGTCCGTATCGGTCATCAAGTGCGCGATGCCGCCACATTGGGAATGTCCCATGACAATGATGGTGTCCACGCACAGATGCCGGACGGCGTACTCCAGCGCGGCGCTCACGCCGTGGTGGCCGCTGTCCGGGCTGTAGGGCGGAACCAGATTCGCCACGTTGCGGATGACGAAAAGATCGCCGGGGCGGCAATCGAGAAGCAGCGCCGGGTCCACACGGGAATCGCTACACGCGATGACCAGCGCGTGGGGGGATTGTCCTTCCAGCAGATCCTCATAGATATTGTGTTCTTCACAGTACCACTGCTTTCTGAAGCGGCGGAAGCCTGCACTCAGGCGGTTCAGGGTCTTGTGCTGGGGGATTTCACTCATGGGCGTCTCACTTTTGACTGTTTATTGTAGAACATTTTGCGATTGAAAATATCTGCCAGCCAGATCCTGTGTTCTGCCATGCAGGTTTCACGCCTGAAGCCGGAGCCTCGCTCCGCTCGATTTCAGAAGCATGTTGATGACGAAATGCTCTAATAGTTGTGTTGCCATTGGATGGCTGCTTCTGTCCGTTCGCTGTTGGTTTTCGCCTCCAGGCTTATTTCCGGAGTCAATTCGATTTCTACAAGCGCGCCGGTGCTGTCCGATTTCATACCCTGTTCCACGCCGACATAAATCTTGTCGGTGATGTATTTCCCCATTTCCAGAGTTGTGCCGGTAAGAGCACTCTCTTCACTTTGATCCTGGTCAGAATCGGAAGAGGAATTAAGGCGAAGCATGTCAACACCCAAAGCTTCCCGAGTGGAGCTGAGCACGCCGAGTCCTCCGTTGCCGATGCCCGCCAGCGCCGCCACGCCCCCCGCAAGCTGGATGGCTTCGAAGCGGCCCAGACTCTGTGCATATTTGCCGAACATGATTTGCGAGATAATTTCGTCCTGGGGCAAAGAGGGCTGACTGGCAAGACGGAAGCTCGGGCGCGAGGCCGAACCTCCCACAATGGCTTCAGCCACGATATCCGAGGCCTTGTAGGTCATGATAATGTCCAGGCGCGGGTCAATTTTTTGCGAACCGGCAAACTGAATACTTCCTTTTGAAAAGCTGAAATTGCGGTTGAGCAGTTCAAAATCGCCGCGTACCACGTCAATGGACCCGAGGATGCCGGGGGCGTTGAGTGGACCGCCGATGTGCAGGTTGCCTTTCCATTCGCTTTCCAGCCCGCGTCCACGCACAAAAAAACGGCGCGGCACGTCAATGCGTACGCTGAGAACTCCCTTGGGGGGGGCTGGCTCGGCTTCTTCTCCGTTGGATATCGGCAATTCTTTGATACTGCCCCCGGAGGGAAGATGGGCCAGAGAGAGTTCTCCCTCATTCACTGTAATGTTGGCATTGACAAAGGGGGCTTCCAGGGTGCCCATGATGCCGCCGCTTCCCGAGAGACTGATGCGCAGATCCTGGCGGCGTAGAGGTTTGAGTTTGTCCAGATCCAGCGACGCCTGCATGGTGCGCGCGGTCAGATCCAGACTGCCGTCAAGGCGGAGGGTGCCCCCCAGGCCGTCTCCGGCGGACAGCGTGACCTCCGCGCGCCGCGCGGAACTTTTTTTCGCCCCACCCGCCTGGTCCGTATAGCTGGCCTTGGCGTTAATGTTTTTGATCAGAATGCCAAGCGCGAGATCCTCAAAAGCGGCATTGCTGATTTCCACATCCGCGTCAATTTTCGGTTGTGCGAGAGTGCCGCCGATATCCGCCGCCAGATGAATGCCGCCAGCCATACGGCGATCGGCAATAGGCAGATATGCCCAGATCGGAGAGATCACGCCGTCCCAGCGTAGAGCGGCCGCCATGCTCCTGTTTCGAGAAGGGATCAGGCTATTGCCGTTGTGCTCCAGCGGCAGCCGTACGCTGGCCCAACCTTGGCGGGCGCCGAGCAGAACAAGTGACGTAATGGGGACTTCCAGCTTGGCGTCCAGTACGCTTTGCCCTCCGGGATATTTCAGTTCCGCATTGAGATCGCAGGCCAGCGGCACAAGCTCACTGCCCGGAAAACGCACATCGCGCACCTCGGCCCGCAACGTTCCCGCCGGGCTGTCAAGGGTGCCGCGCAAGGCCAGCGTGGCGTTGACGCTTCCATCAGGCAGGGCTTTGACAAACATGCGCAGAGGCGCGAATTGCAAACCTTGCAGCTCCATGTCCAGATTAAGCTTGGCGGGGTCATAACTGCCTTTGAGCGTCAGCTTTCCTTCAGGCGGCAGTTTGAAATCCAGGCCGGGAGTCGAGAATGTTGCGGCGGAATAGGTCAGGGAACCGGGAGAGAGCAGTACAATACTCGGGAGGGGGGCAGGGTTACGCGAAGCACTTCGCGTTCTTCTGCGCGAATTAGGCAAGGCGCCAGGCTCGACGGAAAGCGCTCTCAGTTCGACTTTTCCCGGATTCCAGGTCACATCGAGCCGGGTTTTTATTCCGCCTTCGGTACTGGCTACCAGGTTCAAAGGGCCTGCCAGGGAGCCGTCAATTTCGCTTGTGATATCCTTCAGTGCCATGCCGCCCGCGTCCAGATCGGAAACAGTCAGATCCGCGTTAAGTACGGCTGCATTCCAGACATCACGGGCATCGAGGCTGACATGCAGCCCGGCCAGAGCGAGTTCTTCCCCCTGTTTGGCTGGCGCGCCGCCAAGTGAAAAAGACTCCACTCCGCCCTTGAGGCTGGCAATCTGCTTTTCACCTTCATGTTTCAAGCCC
>JAEXGX010000245.1 GCA_023450535.1 Pseudomonadota bacterium
CTCTTGCCGTTGGCGGGTGATGTTTTCTATCACCAGGGTCTGGGGATAATGCTCTTTGCCGCGCTGACTGCTACCCGGCTCGGCGACGTGAAAATTCTTGATCAGAAGCTTTCCGTCCTCATCCTGCACCACGGTGAAAAAACCGCGCAGGTGCCAAGTATACAACGAATTTTTAAGTATTATATCGGCGGACAGGCTCCATGCTTCCGGTCCGACCTGCTGCTCATGGATAACCTCCATCCCGCAGACAAACGGCTCGGAGAGCTCCGCAATGTCCTGTCGGATATAGGCAGACATGTTCTCTTTGCCCCGGGCAAACTCATCCTGCCCGGTACCGACAAAACCCACATCGTCCGCAAAAAAGCAAACAGCTCCATCTGCGTCACGCTGTTCAAACCATGTACGGCAAAATTCCAGAACTGTTTCACTTACTAAGCTATTACTGCCCATTACTGTTCCGCTCTTTTCTCTATACCGTTGTTTTTAATAAACATGACTACCATTCTCTTTCTTTTTGCTCAAGATGCACCGCTGAAAGAAAATGTTTTATGGACAACCCGCAAGTGTTGCAACACCTGCCTGCATTCGAAAAAATATATTTGAAAACAGACTATAATTTACTATAAAAATAGAAATAAGAAAACGGATACCTGTACCTCCTACCCTTGCCCGCCGGAATCAAAACCGCTACCATAGACCAGCATAGCAAATGTTTCCCTCCTCTTTTGACTGCCGTTTCTTTCGGAGTTCTATTATGCCGCTGTTCATCTACATTACCTGCGCCAGTGAAGATGATGCCGAACGTATCGCCTCCATTCTGCTGGACGAACGCCTTGTGGCCTGTGTCAATATCCTGCCGGGCATGCGTTCGCTCTATCTGTGGAAGGGCAAGCGGGAACAGGCACAGGAAACCGTGCTCATCTGCAAGAGTATGGAAGACAGGCTGGACGCACTGACAAAAAAAATTTGCGCACTGCACAGCTATGAAACCCCCTGCGTGACGGCCTTGCCCATCACAGGAGGCAATCCTGATTTTCTGGCCTGGATTGAAGAATCCACCAGGCCCCTGCCCTGAACACCAAGCTTACGGAGCCATTCATGTCCATTCATCTTTCCGGTTCTCTCGCCTACGACCGCATCATGACCTTTCCCGGCAAATTTGAGGAACACATCCTCCCGGAAAAACTTCACATTCTCAATGTCTGTTTTCTCATCGACCGCATTGAAGAAAAGCGCGGCGGCACGGCGGGCAATATTGCCTTCAACCTTGCGCTGATGAAGGAATGCCCTCGCATCTGCGCCAGCGTGGGCAAGGATTTTGAAGAATACGCCCGTGCACTTGCGGGTATGGGCCTGCCGCTGGACGGCATCCGCCGCCTGGTCCAGAATTTTACCGCCTGTGCCTACATCACCACGGATCAGCAGGGCAACCAGATCACCGGTTTCAGCCCGGCGGCCATGAATACGCCGTGCGACCCGGCCTTCCGGCCCAGCGTGAAACCCGGCGACTGGGCCGTGGTCGCTCCGGGCAACGTGGACGACATGCTCGATCTGCCAGAATTGTACCGTTCCCACAAGATACCCTATATTTATGACCCCGGCCAGCAAGTGCCAGCCCTTGGGGCGGATCGGCTGGTGGCGGGCTTTACCGGAGCGGAAGCCCTCATCGGCAACGACTATGAGATAGAGCTGATCTGCAAGATGACCGGCCTATGCAAGACTGACCTTCTTGATCGCGTGGGCTGGCTGATCACTACCCTCGGCGAGAACGGATCCATGCTCATGAAAAAGGGATGGGACAGCCCCCGGCGCATCGCGGCCGTCAAGGTGCCCGCCGTGGCCGACCCCACCGGCGCGGGCGACGCCTACCGTGCGGGGCTGATCAAGGGCCTGCATAGTGGTCTGGATATGGAAACTTCCGCCGAATTCGGCTCCGTGTGCTCCAGCTTCTGTATTGAAAAATACGGCACTCAGGAACACGGCTTCACCAAGGAGAGTTTTGCCAAACGTTACGAAGAAACCTACGGCCCCATGCCCGAACTTCCGTGGTAGCGGCTTGGGGAGAGCGCGGAAAACATGAAGATCTATATTTCCTGCGATATCGAAGGCGTGGGTTGTGTTGTCCGGCCCGAGCACTCCACAGTTTCAGGGCGGGACTATATCCAGTCCCGCCGCCTGATGACCCATGAAGTCAACGCCGCTGTGGCCGGAGCATTTGACGCCGGAGCTACGGAAGTGGTGGTGGCAGATTCCCACAATGTGGGCCTGAACATCCTGCCCGAGGAATTGGACGAACGGGCGGAACTGATCATGGGGTCCCCCCGTCCTCTCTCTATGATGGAAGGTGTGGAAGAGGGCTTCAACGCCGTGTTTTTTATCGGGTACCACGCGAAACCGGGCACCCGGGACGGACTTATTGTACACAACCACCACAGCCGCATCCGCTCCATGTTCTTGTCCGGGCCGGATTTTCCCCGTACGGAAATGGGGGAACTGGGTATGAATGCGGCACTGGCAGGGCTCTATGATGTTCCGGTGATTCTCGTTTCCGGCGATGCGGCTACCTGCGCCGAAGCGTGCGCGCTGCTTCACACTCCGGAAACCGTGGCCGTGAAACGGGGCATAGGTGCCTATGCCGCCCGTTGCCTGCATCCCCTGGAATGCCGACGGCGCATCCGGGCCGCAGCGCGTAAAGCGCTTGAAAACCTGCCCGGCATGCGCCCTTTCCGGCCTGGTCACGAGCTGAGCATGGAGCTGGAATTCACTACCGCTTCCGGCGCTGATCAGGTACAGCGAACGCCCGGCCTGCGCCGCACCGGCCCCATGAGTATGGAAGCCGGGCCGCTTCCCCTGCGCGACATATTCGACACCTTCATCACCGTGGCGGAGCTGGTGGATCAGGTACCGTATTTGTAATCTGTAAAAAAAGTCCGCTCCTGCAAAGGAGCGGACTCAGAATGTTGATACCATTCCGGATAGTTTCAATATATTTAGGGGGATCGGGGCAGAGCCCCGAAAAAGCAAGTTTTTTCTGTTTATCGTATCCAGTATGCTATTGCGCGGCTGGCGTACCGGAAAGCGGCTTGCCCTGGTATTCCCCGGTCAGGGTACGCAGGAAGGCGACAATGAGCTTGCGGTCATTATCGGACACAGGCAGGCCCGAAAGATACTTGCCCATGATGCGCACGCTTTCATCCAGCGTGGCCACCGTGCCGTCATGCAGATACGGATGAGTCAGCTCCACATTGCGCAGGGTGGGCACCTTGAAACGGTGCAGGTCTTCTTCCTTACCGGTGTAACCCGCAAGCCCCTTGTCCGATCCGAGGGGATTGCCGCGATCAGCGAAGTAGTCCGCCTTGAGATCCATATATTCAAAGGACTGACCGCCCACGCTCTTGCCCACGTGACAACTGGAACAGCGATAGAGCTTGAACAACCGGTAGCCTTCCGCCTCGTCTGCCGTCAGAGCCGCGTCATCGCCCAGCAGCCACTTGTCGAAACGGCTGTTCGGGGTAATCAGGGTCTTTTCGTATTCAGCAATGGCGTCGGTAATATTCGCCCCAGTCCAGCCGTCAGAATAAACGGCTTTAACTTCCGTGGTCAGCGCATCATCCTTGCTCAGCTTGCCGATGATCTGCTCCCAGCCGGCAGACCCCATTTCAATGGGGTTCATGGGCGGGCCGCCGGCCTGTTCCTGTAAATCCGCGGCCCGGCCGTCCCAGAACTGCCGGATGTTGAACATCGCATTGAACATAGTGGGGGCGTTGATGTCGCCGTGTTGCTTGCGAATGCCCTCCGCAAAGCGGGAGTTGTCCGTACCGGCCTTTTCGTACAAGTGGCAGCCGGAACAGGCCAGCGTATCATCAGCAGAAAGACGCTTGTCATTGAACAGCTTTTCTCCCAGCGCAACCTTCTTGGCATCTACAGGAACGCTTGCGGGCAGGGGTTGGAGAGGCTCATCCGCACGGGCCGGGCTGGCCGTACCAGTAGCGTAATGCGCTGCGCGGGTGGTCTTGACCCAATGCAGGACAGTCTTCCTGTCATTGTCTGAAAGCTTACTGCCCCAGTGCACCACAGTGAATTTAGCCGGGGGCATGGTGTCGTTGAGCACCACCCACTCCATCTTCGCCAGGGCGACTTCACCCACAGGTTTGTCCTTGGCCGCACCGACAAGTTCCAGATTCAAATCCATAGCGCGCAGGCCGTCGCGGTAATCCTGCTCGATCATCTGCCTGATGCCGGGAATTTTGGCATAAAACGGCAGATCATAATCCTTGCTGTGGCAGGCCATACACTTGTCCAGCATAATGTCGGACACTTCCTGAAATTTCTCCATGGCGGGCTTACCGTTGAGCGGGGTCTTAATTTCCGCAGCGGATGCCATTCCTCCCCACGGAAAGCCCACCAAGGACGTTAGCGCACACACAGCAGCCAAATTCAACGTATTCCTCATTCCAGCCTCCCTCTACCTTACATTACCGCATCGCATGGTTCCGTCCAGACTCAGAGCAAGCCTCGCACGGGAGACGGAACAAATCATATGAGGCCCGGGCAAAGCGCATGGGAAATACGTTATAAAAATAACAAACTAATAGCAATAGGAATTATTAGCATCAATTTTTCACATAGCACTATTCGAGTATTTCAACTCTAAAAATATTTTTGGGAAATGTCCTATGGAACAGAGCGAACCCCTCTCTATTCCGGAAATAACCGTAATTCACTTGGGGCGAGGCTGTACGCAGGTCATACGGACATGGAAGGTAGAGCCGGGCATGAAACCTGTATGCGAGAACATCATGTCCCGGTCATGAACAGTTGCAATGTTAAACTGCCCTAAGCAGATTCTTCCTTGAGCGCCCGCCGCATCAGCAATTCCACGGCCTGTTGCGGCGCGAGGTGATCCTCCAGCAAGGCGTTCATGGCTGTAGTAATGGGCATTTCCACGCCCAGCTTCCGGGCCAGCCCATATACCGCGCGCGTAGTTTTGACTCCTTCGGCCACCATGTGCATGTCCGCCACAATATCATCGAGCTTTTCCCCCCTCCCCAGGCGCAGCCCTACCTGCCGATTCCGGGACAGGTCGCCCGTGCAGGTAAGCATAAGGTCGCCCAATCCGGAAAGCCCCATGAACGTGGATGCCCGTGCGCCCATTGCCACACCAAGGCGGGTAATTTCCGCCAGACCGCGCGTCACCAGCGCGGCACGCGCATTATACCCGAATTCCAGCCCGTCGCAGACTCCGGCTGCTATGGCAATAACGTTTTTCACCGCGCCGCCCAGTTCCACGCCACGCACGTCCGGGCTGGAATAGCAACGAAACCACGGCGTCGCGAACATGACGCGCAACCGTGAGCCAAGTTCTTCTTCGCCACAGCCCAACACCACTGCGCTCGGCTTGTTCTCCACCACCTCTCGGGCAAAGGACGGGCCGGAAAGCATGGCATAGCGACGGCGCACGTCTTCATCCGTTCTGTGCAGCGCCTCACGCACCACCACGGAAAGGGGTTTAAGCGTATCCAGCTCAATGCCTTTTGACGCGTTGACGATGACGGTTTCCGGGCGCAACAGCGCCCGCACGGCCTCCAGTGCCCCGCGCTGACTCTGGCAGGGCACGGCCAGAACCCATACGTCCGAATCCCCCAGGACGGAAAGTTCTGTCTCTGCCCGCAGAGAAGGCGCCAGGGACAGCCCGGCCAGATAGCGAGGGTTCTCGTGCTGTTTGTTGATGGCCGCAGCCACGGCTTCATCCCGCAGCAACAACGACACCTCGCGCCCCGTACTCGCCAGCACATGAGCCAGCGCTGTTCCCCAGCTTCCTCCGCCGTACACCGTGATCATGGCATCCTCCAGCGCTATCGCGGCATGGCCCCGTTATTCAGGGCAGGCCCAACACTTTTCCCATTCCGCCCGAAGAGCGGCGTTTCTTTCCTCTTCACGTGCGACGACACGCCGCAAAAGCTCCACGCCCCGCGCCCGCAGCGCATCTTCATCCCCGCAGTTCTCCACGACGAAATCCGAGGCTCCGGCCTTGTCCTCCTGCGAAAATTGCCAAGAATCCGTCAAAGCCACTCGCTCCGCACTCCAGCCTCTGATCGTGCGCAGCCGTTCCCGCCGCGCCTCGTCCGGACAAAACACCGTCACCGAGATCAGCGCGTCCGAACGCTTTCCGGAAAAGAAGGCGCCGGTGCGACCGGTTCGGGAGCTACGGCTGCTCTCATGCCACAACGGCACCTCGGCAGCGGCCAGAGCCGCTCCTTCCCGGGCGGCCTTTTCAAAAAACTCGCTCAGGGCATGAAAAATCATGGGATGAACAGCCTCTTCAATCTCGCGCCGCAACCCCGGTTCTTTCGCCAGAGCAGCGGCCAGAGCAGCCTTGTCTACAGGCGATCTGCCGTCTGCAATGAACCGGTCGCCGTACAGGCCGCGCAGCAGACTCCAGCCGTCCTTGCCCGGCGCGTACAACGCCGCCACAGCCGCATCAGCGCTCCAGGTCGGCAGGCCTTCGCTCTCCAGCACGCGCAGCAAGCTGGACTTTCCGCAGCCCGCCACGCCGGTGAGTACCAGACGGACCATGCGCCGCGACAATGCGGTCATACAATCCAAAAAATCCGCCGGGGGCGGGCAGCAAAAACGCATCTCCTGCCCTGTGATCGGATGCCGGAATTCCAGCTTCCAGGCATGGAGCATCTGGCGCGACGCGGCTTTCTCTTCAGCCGGAAATTCAGAAGGAGATACTGCCGGGCCATACAGTGCGTCCCCCCACAAGGGGTACCCCGCCTGGGCAAGATGCACCCGGATCTGGTGGGTGCGGCCGGTGTGAATACGTACGGCCAACAAGGCAAAGCGGCCACCGGGGTCACGATACAGGCTCTCCCACTCGCTATGCGCCGCTTTCCCTCCACGATTTTCCGGCACCACGGCCATGCAGGTTTTCAGCGTGGGGTGCCGCCCCAAGGGCAGACGGCTTTCGCCACGCGCCGGAGGCAGGCCGCGCGTTACGGCCAGATAGGTCTTAAAAATCTCGCGCGCGGCAAAGGCCCGGCTCAGTTCCAGCCGGGCCTCCTCGCTCAGAGCGACAACCATCAGCCCGGAAGTATCCTTGTCCAGACGATGCACGATGCCCGGACGCAGCCCATCCAGCCGGGCCAGCTCCGGCACACGGGCGATCAGGCGATGCACCAGCGTTCCCTCCGGACAACTTGGGCAGGGGTGCACGGTCAGATGCGCCGGTTTGTTCACCACTACAACATGCTCATCCTGATACAGAATATCAAGCTCGCCCGCCTCCGGCTCCAGCCCGGCATCCCGCCGGGGGGCCACAAATACCAGTTCCATGCCCGGAACCAGCCGAAAATCGGCATCAACGCACGGCTTGCCATTCACCAGACAATGCCCTTCCCGCACGGCTCTTTTGACTTTCGAACGGGAAAGCCCCAGTTCTCCGCTCAGAAAAGCGTCCAGCCGCTGTCCGCGCCCGTTGGGGCCGACGCACACCCGTGCGGCGGCACTTCCGCCGGCCATTTCGCCCGGCAAAGCGGTGCCGGATAAAGGACCTGATGAAGATTCGTGCGGCAAGAGGGAACTCATGCGGTGGGCCGGGGCGTCATGACGTAACCGGTAACCGTGGCCAAAGCCAGCAATTCGCCGTCTGCGTCGAGCACACTCACTTCACAGGTGACAAGCTTGCGGCCGGAGTTGAGCATGCGGGCTTCCGCGCGTAACGGCCCTTTTCGCCCTGACTTGACGTAAGAGATGGAAGTCTGGGCGTTGACACAGGTCAAATCATTGGCCACCACCAGCGCGGCGAAGGCCATATCCGCCAGGGAAAAAATCAGACCGCCGTGCGCACTGCCGTGGGCGTTGAAAAACTGCTTTTCCAGCGGCACTCCCGCCACGGCCCGGGCCGGAGAAGCTTCCAGCACTTCAATGCCAAGAAGCCGGGCAAAACTGTCCGACGCGATTCGGGCGCGCACTTCATAAATATCCATGTCCTCATATTCTCCTAAAAAAATCTGCACCGGCCCGCGCCAACCGAACATTTCAACAAACTGATGCCCCCCTCTTTGAGAGGCTCGCCGCCCACCGGCAATCCATCCCCATCTGCGGTTACCGGGCGGAAAGCACGAAAAGCTCTTGTTGCGTTACGGATGGCGACCACAGAAATACGCCGCGACCTACTCTCAATTTCGGACAACGTCTTTCAAAGACAGCACATTCCAGCCAGAATACGGCAAGCGCTCAGGACTGACAAGCCGCGCCGCTCAGGGGTGGACAGCACTGAAAACTGCGTTTATAGAAACAGGGCAACATAATGATATGGAGGAGACCGCTCATGGCTCACAAGAAAATCGAACGCAAGAAGGAACTGGATCGTCGCCGTCATCGCCGTGCAAAGCGCCTGAAGGCCCGCATCCACGAAGCTCAGGCTGCCGCAAAAAAGTAGCGGCCCGCAGCTTTTCGTCCAGCGAGAAGGATTTTGCGGGGCGCTTTTTCCCATGATGAAAAGGCGTCCGGCAAAGTCTTTTTCTTTGCTTCTTCCGGGTGCATGGCAATTGCGCCATGTGTTAACTCTACCGGCGACATATTCCCCCCAACACATTCCTCTGTAACGCAAATGCCCATTTACGAATACCATTGCCCGCACTGCGGCAACACCTTTGAGGAGTGGCTGAAAGCGTCCGGCAATTCCTCTGCCGACGCCTCTCTGTATCCCTGCCCTTCCTGCGGCACAGCTTCCCCCCGCATTTTGTCCAACACCAGTTTTCTGCTCAAGGGAGGAGGCTGGTTTGTCAATCACGAAACGCCTCAATCGGCCGACGTGTCCGACGCATCAAGTGATACTGCCAAGGTGTCTGCAACTACGTCCACCGATACCTCTGGTACAAAGAGCGGCGGGCAGCCCCCAACCCCGGAAAGCGCTCCGATTCCTGCTGCAAGCCCTGCAGCTCCTGATTCCGGGGCCGGGACTGACTAACCCCTTCATTCCGAAAGCGCCGCCCGAGCGCTGCTCCAAGCGAGGTACATCATGATCGCACGCTACACCCGGCCCGAAATGGCTGAATTGTGGTCTCTGGAAAGCCGCTATCGCGCCTGGCTTGAGGTCGAAATCGCCGTATGCGAAGCATGGCACGAGCAAGGGGTCATTTCCACCGAAGACATGACCGCCATCCGCGACAAAGCGGCCATCGACGTGGAGCGCATCGAAGAAATCGAAGCCACCACCCGCCATGACGTCATCGCCTTTCTTACCTCGCTGGAAGAAAAAATCGGTCCGGCGGCCCGCTTCAT
>JAEXGX010000303.1 GCA_023450535.1 Pseudomonadota bacterium
AAATACCGACGGCCCCTTTCCGTATGTTCAACGCGAGCGTGGCCCGATGAGGGGGATCGGGGGGAGCTTTAGCCGTAGGCGAGCTTGCGAGCCGTACGGATAAAGACAGCAGAGATATCATTCCCCCCGATGGGGTTTGGGGCAGCACCCCAAAGAGTAGCTTACGCTACGCGGTCGGCCTGCTTGACGGAACTGAGCACACGGAAGGACTGTCCGGCCACAATCAGGGCCAGAGCGGTGAGCAGCACGGCAAAGACAAGTTGAAGCCCGTCGCGCATCATGACAAAGTTCGGTGTGCCAATCTTGCCGCTCAGGCTGATGATGGACTGGCCCAGCGCGCTCAGAGTGATGACGAGCATGGCGATCATGGGGATGATCAGCATCTTTCCGTTACGGCCCGTACGTTTCATGAATACGCATACCGCAATGAGCGCCAGTGCGCCAAGCAGCTGGTTCGAGGCGCCGAACAGGGCCCATATGTTCATATAGCCGCCC
Organism: Pseudomonadota bacterium; assembly: GCA_023450535.1. Classification (GTDB taxonomy): domain Bacteria; phylum Desulfobacterota; class Desulfovibrionia; order Desulfovibrionales; family Desulfovibrionaceae; genus Mailhella. The sequence continues at coordinate 496 of JAEXGX010000303.1, forward strand.
AGCGAGAGCAGATATCCGAGTACCAGAGTGATGAACGTGGCCACATACTTGTTCGCCAGCGCGGCGCGCAGGCCGGTATTTTCCGCATCGGTGCGAAGGAGCAGCTCCTGAAAGGACAGGCGGCCGATGCGCGCCACAGAGTCCAGCGAGGTCAGGGCAAAGGCGGAGACCGCCAGAGTGATCAGGGTACGCGAGGCGTTTTCGGAAATGCCCAGTGTGCCGAGAAAGGCGGCCACGCCGTTGGCAAAGATGATCGGCGGAGTGCCCTTGGGCATGCCATTGTTGTACAGCGCGCCCACGGCAATGAGCGCGATGACGGCCAGGAAGCCTTCCAGCAGCATGGAACCGAATCCGATCAGGCGCATGTCCCGCTCGTTGGAGATCTGCTTGGACGTGGTGCCGGAGGATACCAGACTATGGAACCCGGATACCGCGCCGCAGGCCACCGTCACAAACAGAATAGGGAAGAGGCTCATGCCGTTGACCGTGAATTCGGTATACACAGGCAGAGTAATAGTAGGGTTGGCAACCACGATGCCGATTGCCGCCGCGCCGATCATGAACAACAGCAGGAAGGAGTTCAGGTAGTCGCGCGGCTGGAGCAGAACCCACACCGGCGCTACGGAAGCGACATAGATGTAGATGAACACCAGATAAAGCCAGGGCATCTTGTGCAAATGCATGGGAAACGCCAGCCCCAGCCCTATGCACAGAAAAAGCAGGACAATGGCGATGATCGGGGTGAACAGCCCACGAGGCTTCAGCCGATACAGAATGGCGGCAAATACCACGGCCGAAATGATGAACAATACCGAGGTGGTGGCGGTGGAGCCGTTTGCATCGTTGAAGCTGCCGTCGGCGTTGAAGCCGTTGAACGTGGCCGCCACAATATCCGAAAAGGCCGCAATGACCAGAATACAGAACAGCCAGCAGAACAGCAGGAACAACACCTTGCCCATTCCTCCGACGTATTCCTCAATTATCAGGCCCAGGCCCTTGCCCTTGCTGCGCACGGAAGCGAACAGAGCGGAAAAATCCTGCACCGCACCGAAAAAGATACTGCCGATGATGATCCACACCAGCACCGGCCCCCAGCCGAACATGGCAGCGATGATCGGGCCGTTGATCGGGCCTGCGCCTGCGATGGAGGCAAACTGGTGCCCGAAAAGAACAGACCGGGGCGCAGGCATGTAGTCCACGCCGTCGCGGTGTTTCACCGCCGGGGTCACGCGCTTCGGGTCCACGCCCCATACGCGGCAGAGCCACCCGCCGTAAATAAAATAAGCAGCGAGAAAAAGTATTCCCGCCACCACCAGCATGAGTAAACCGCTCATAACACCCTCTCCTGAAAGAGAAAAAGTTCCGCATTCCCCGCTCCGGGAGCCTCAGCTCGGCCGGTTCTCCATCTCCGCGAGAACAGATGAATTACGGCGGCCAGAGGCTGAAATCCCTCTGGCGCAAGTGGAGCAAGTTATAATTCCGCAGTATGGGCGTCAAGAACGAAGTGAAAAGCCCTCAAAGGAAATAGAGATTGACAAGACCGTGAAGCCGATGGAATCCTTCTCACAAATTGACTGTGGTAAACGCTCTGTTGGAACGCTGTGTCGAGCAAAGACCTTGGCCGCCGGAGGCACGAGCGTCAGCGAGCTTTGAGGCAGGCCAGGCGGCGGCCCCGCAGGGGCCGTTCCCGTTGCCAAGCGAAGTGAGGTTTACGGGCATCGAGAGCAGAGATGAGGAGCGGTCAAATGCCTCGCGGAGCGGAGCCGAGTGAAGCGCAACTTCACGAGGTGGAGTGACGCCAGCCGTGGATACATGGTGCCTTTCGCCCGTGTGGAACACGGGCTGCCTTTGCGGCAACGCATGTTGCCGCGTCTTTGCGTTTTACGGATAATTGCGGCCGCAGGGATAAGCCGTAACCAGTTCCTGATTTTCCGATGAGCCGTAACCTGGAGTATGCCGTGCGTCCTATTCCTCTTTTGTCCTGTTTCCTGCTAGTCTCTTTGCTTGTTCTTTTCACTGGACGAGCCGAGGCGGGGCCGAAACTTGTTTACGCTTCAACCTTATCGGACATGGGGGACGAGCAGCTTAATGGGATGAGCCGCCTCGCTACTCTGGTCGCCCGGGAAAAGGCAAAGGGCTCGCCGCTGTTTCTGTTTGGCGGTAACAGTCTGGGGCCCAGCAGACTCAGTTCTCTGGACAAGGGGGCGTATATCGTGGATTTACTGAACCAGTTGCGGCCTGACGCCATGGGAGTGAGCCGCCGCGAATTCGCCTTTCGTGAAGATGAACTCAGCCTGCGCGCTTCGGAAGCCGCTTTTCCCTTTGTGCTTTGTAATTTGTACGATCCCCAGACCGACGGCAATCTCGCGTTTGTGGAAAACGGCGTCGTTACGGAGCGGGATGGTATGCGTCTGGGCATCACTGCACTCCTGGGGCGTTCCGTTCTGCGTTCCTATCCGCCGTACAGAGTTCGAGTCCTTGATTTCTGGGAATCGTTACGCGCGGAAACAGTGCGCCTGCGCGAACTTGGTGCGGAACGCATCATATGTATGACTGATTTCGTGCCCGAAACCGGAAAGGTGTGGGTGGAAAGCGGCCTTGTGGACGTGTTGCTCTGCAATGACGGAGATCGGAACATGCAAGTGCCTACGTCCAGAGGGATGTTTGTCGTTCTGAACCGGAAAGGAGGAGATGTTGCTCTGCTCCCTCTGGAAGAGGGCGCCAACTCAGGAGAACTGGTCTTTTTTTCATTGGCGCAAGTGGAAAAGGATGAAGAGATGGAAGCGTATATTGAGCGATACCGGAAAATAGACGGTACGCTGGAAGGCGCATTGGCATTTACCAGCCTTCCTTTCAATACGCTACGCCATTCTGTGCGTACGCAGGAAAACGCCTTTGCCGATTTTGTGGCGGATCGCGTCCGTCATAGTATGGATACGGATATCGTGCTGATTAATAGCGGCACATTTCGGGGAGATATGGAGTTTGTGGAAGGGGATCCCCTGCATTGGAAAGATATCAACACAATTTTTCCTTTTCCCGATGTCATGATCAAACTGGAGTTGACCGGCGCGGAAGTGTTGAAGGCTCTGGAGAACGGCTTGTCGGGGGTGGAACGGGATGCGGGAGCCTTTTTGCAGTTTTCCGGTCTGCGTGTGCTGTATAATCCGTCCCGTCCGGCAGGCGGGCGGGTGATCTCTGTTACGGTAAACGGCAAGGCTCTGGATCCGGAAAGAAAGT
>JAEXGX010000358.1 GCA_023450535.1 Pseudomonadota bacterium
CTCCGGCAGGGCGTAGTACGCCCTGCACCCCCATTATGAGGGTCAAGGGGCGCTTCAGCCATTGCGACGAAGGAAGCTACGGATGAAGACAGCAGAGATATCATGCCCTGCCAGACCGGCACGGCGAAGCCGTGACCTACTCGCATGTTTCAAAGGAATTTCAAAGAACACCCTTATAATGAGGGTGCAGGGGCATCATGCCCTGCCAGCCCGGCTCGGGCCTGCCGAGGGGAGTTTGAGGGGGCGAGCAGCCCCCTCAAAAGCTCGTCATACTCTTGCTCTTTTTCCACAGGGCAGAGTCCAGTCGTTGTTTCCGCCGGGATTATCCGGCTCATCCGGCTCGTCGGGTCCCGGATCAGATTCAGGCTCCGGTTCGGGGTCCGGCGGGCAGTCGGGAAAAGGCGGCACAACCAGAAAGAAGCCGTCCATGTTCGGGATGTCCTCCACGCTTGCCACGGGTGTCAGTGGCTGCTGGATCGTTGCGGGCAGAACGAGATCCGGGTCAATAACAAAGAACCCGGAAGGAACCCTGTCCAGCAGATCCGCGCTCTGCACCGCCGCAATACTGCGCCCCTGTACGGAGGCCGCCGCACACTTTGCGGCACCCAGCGCCTCGTTGCGATATCTGCCCGCGTCGATTGCCGCCTCATCCGCCCTGTCCGCCTGTTCGGTGGCTTCCTGCGCGGCATTCTGCGCCACGTTCCGGGAAACCTCCGCGCGGTCGGCCTCGTCGTGCGCCCTGTCCGCCCCGTTCTCCGCCCTGTTCGCTTCCTGCCTTGCGCGGTCGGCCTCGGCCCTTGCCCGTTCCTCCGCTTCCTCCACATGGCGCGCCACGTTGGAGGCAATGGCCCAGGCATGCATCACCGTGCCCGCCGGAAGTGGAATCAACATCTTCACGCAAGAGGAGGACAACTCCCCGCCTGCTTCTCCGATTTCCTCATATTGGGCCGCTCGATACAGTTCCACGCCGTCATAGCTGAGATGCAGCATGGCCCGGCCAGGAAAATAGGAAACGGGAAGCGTCAGTGTGCCACCCACCGGAATATCAGTATCCAGCCTCCATACCCCTTCCAGGTTATCCGCCCCTACGCCAAGCTGTATGCTCTGCGCTGCACGATCTGCTTCCCGCCGTGCCCTGTCTGCCTCCCCAGCGGCTCTGGCGACTTCTTTTTCACCGGCCAACAGCGCTCGATCCACTTCTGCCGCCGCTCTGTCCGCCTCACGGGCCGCTTTCGCGACGCTTGCCGCAGCATTCCCCGCCGCCGCTTCCGCCCGATCCCGCGCCTCGAAGATCTGATCCGCCAGCTCTTCCGGCGGGTCGGCGCTGTCCGCCGGAACCACAATGGCCCGGCTGACTTTTTCAAGTAGTTGCTGGCGCTCCGCCGTGGCCCGATCCAGCGCCTCCTCGATAACGGCAGGATCAAAGCGCGTTCCGGTAATCAGTTTCACGTCCTGCAGAAAGGACATATTCCGCAGGATGACCAGCGCCTGTCCGGCGGGCAGAGGCTCGCCGCCCGGCGCATACGTCACCACGCCTCCCTCATCCGAGAGAACAATGGAGCACTGTGCCGTCACGTCGCGGGCCGCACCGTCCGCGCCCGTCACCTGCACAATCAGTTCCGCCGCATCCCAGACCCTGAAGGAAAACGGAAATTCCGTGGCCGCGCCATTGCCCTTGAACAGGGCCTTGCTGACAGACGTATCAAGGGTCACAGATGAAAACCTCCTCTCGCCAGCAGCCATGCGTCCGGCTCTGTGCACTCCTCGCGTTCGCTGGCATCGGCCTGCATGGCCTCGGGCAAGGCGGCGCGGTACAGGCTTTCCAGCTCCTGTACCTTGCTCCCGTTGTTTTTGAGCAAGGGCACGCAGATCAGACAGGCCAGTTTGCGGGCCATGGCCGCGCAAAAGGCGTTGTCCCAGCGGCTGGTTTCCGCCACGTCCCGCGTGTAGTCGGCCAGCGCGTCCGCCGCGTCGGTCAAAACGATCTCCCGCTCCGCGTCATAAACAGGCATGAAGCTTGTCCGTCCGCCCGCGCCTCGTACCCGGTGCAGCCTGAGACACCTGTCCGGCAGAACATAGGCATGACGCCATTCTCCGGCCCATGCTTCCGGCAGGCTCACTTCGGCCAGCCGGGCGCGATCCTGCGCGAAGTTCCACGGATAATCCCGTAGCGCGGCCTTGCGCGCACAATCCCAGAACAGCGCGCACTGGATGGCTTCCGGCGTGCGTTCGGTTTCACTCGCTACCGTGCGCGTGCCGATAAATCCCAACGCCATGTTCCAGATTTCCAGTTTGGAAGACATGCGCTAGCCCTTGACCACGCCGCCGTCGATATACATGCCGTCTTCCCAGGGCAATTCGTCTTCGCGCATGACAGCGGCAAAAAGCCTGCCTTTGCCCGTCACGGTTCCGGCCACTGTCGCTTTCAACCGCAGCCAGTTCCCCGCCACGGGCGGCAGATAGCGCCAGCCAAAGCTTTTGCCTTTCTTGAGGCTGGCGGCATCCAGCGTCAGGGCCGCGCCGGGCACGTCCTCCCACGGGCCTTCCGCCGCGCAGCCGTCCTGAAGCTGAACCTTGAGCGAGGTCGCGCCCGTCAAATCGCCGCCCATAATCTTCATGCACACGGGAATCGGCTCCTGCCGCCCCGGCTTCCAGAAAGAATTCAAGGCCACAGGGGCGGATTCGCCCGTCTTGGCCTCCGCCGAATCAAAAAACACCAGATTACTGTCGATAAGCATATTACCTCCTAGCCCTTGGCCGGGGCGGGGTCTTCGGTGGAAAGAATGGCGTCGCACTGGCGGATGGGCCGCCCGTGCAGATTGGGAACAGCCTTGGAATTGAAGAACTCCCCGTAGACCAGATGCACATTGCCCGCGTCCGTGGCCTGAAGCTCCAGCCCGGTGAGCACATCCTGATTGCAATACCAGATGGCGCGGTTGCGCATCTGTTCCGGCATCCTGTTCTTGGCCCTGATGGTCAGAGCTTGCAGGTCAATAAAGCCCTTTTCCCCCTTGCGCAGAGTCAGAGAGGCGACCGGGATGTTGCAGATACGCACCACAGAGCGCCAGTCGCGCAAAGCCAGCCCCAGATTCCAGGTATACAGGCTGCCCACGCACTGGAACTTGTTCCCGTCGTCGTCCAGGGTCATGTATTCGCCCAGATCCTTATTCTTCAGGCCAGTCATGGAACCCTTGGGATAAATGCCGTGAACGGTGTTGTCGCCCCAGGCAATCAGCCACATGGACGTACACTTGCCCGCGTCCGTACCGCCCGCGTCCACTACATTGGGCGCGTCCTTGGCCGGGTAACGCTTGACCAGCCCGTTGAATTCGTCGGGCTTCGCGTCGTGGTCACCATAAAACATGGTGCGCGCCACCTTCTGGCGCATGGACTCCATGAACGCCTTGTCTTCGGAAAGCCGGAACGCTTTGGCTTTGTCGCCGTAAAGCTCCAGTTCCTTGGTATCCATTTCGTTGCGGGCTTCCAGCATGGAACAGCCCTCTTTCACCTGCGTCCACTGGCTTTTGCTGGGCGGTGTGCCCTTGTACAACCTGCGCCAGTAGACCTCCGGCAGGCCGGTACGAATGCGGGTGACATGCCCGTCGCTCTGGTTGCTTTCCATAAACTGCACGTCGGAAAGGATGTCGTTGGTCTGGTTCATCAGTTCCAGAATGTCGCCCGCGCCCTCGCTCTTGTAGAACGCTTCCAGTTCCGCCAGCGTTGCCACCAGCCCTTTTTCATGAGCCATGCCTAACTCCTTACTTGTACAGCCGTTCTTCCAACGGCAGATTTTCCCGGGCGGGATTGCCCGCAAGGAACTTGTCTTCCGCCATTGCCCGCCCGATGCGGGCAAACACGCGGATCACGGCGGGGTTGTCGCCGTAGCCCGTTTCCTCCAGCATCCGGCGCACATCGCCGCTTTTGTCAAATGTGGCCAGAGCCTTTTTCGCGGCCACGCAGGACGCGGCAAAATTCTTCCCGCCAAAGTCGGGATCGTTTTCGATTTCCCCGCGCCAGCTCTTGCGCTGCTGGGAAAACGCCTCCATCTGCCGCTCGTGCATCTGCACGGAAAACTCCAAACTGGCTTGTGCCTGCTCCCTGGTCATACCCAGCTTCAGGCATTGCTCGGCAAAGGCGTCGACGTCAGCCTTGTCCGCCGCATATTTCTCCGCAATATCCAGGGTATAGGGTTCGGGCGCGGTTTTCTCGTCTTTCCCGTCAGGGGCTTTCCCGCCCGCGTCCGGTTTGTCCTCTCCGCCGTTTCCGTCTTCCCCGGTCAGCAGGGTGGAACCGGATAAAGCTCCGTCTTCTTTGTCCGTAGCCTCCGGCGTTCCTTCCCGCTCTATACCGGCATCGTTGACGGATTCCCCACCAAGCACTGTTTCCCGCATCTCGTCTTCCATGCTCACTCCTGAAAAAACAAATATAATGAGGGTCAAGGGGCATCATGCCCCTTGCGGGGCATGGGGGCGGCGCCCCCATATGTCAGGGTGACGCGGCGCCCCCATATGCCTCAACCAGCTTCCCCGCCACGCCTGCGGCCTGCGCCAGTATGACGATCCGTACTCCGACTTCCCGCTTGCCCTCGCGGTACGCGGCCCGCACATGGTCAGCCGGATATTCCGACTTCAGCGCGCCACATTCCGCAACCAGCCACTGCAAAAACAACAAACCCTCGCTGTCGCGGCCCAGCTCCCGCACCACCCGCACAAGCGTTGCTTCCAAATTGTCCCGCTCCTGCGGCATTTCCACAAAATTCGCATCATCCAGCATCACATATCTCCCATGCCGCCGATAACGGCTTCAAGCGCGGTCTGCCCGTCCGGGCCCGCGATCACCTGCCCCAAATCCCGCGCGGCCCCGGCAAAGCCCTGCACATTCTGCGCGGCCTGCGCGGCTTGTGCCTGTTGCTGTGCTTCGGCCTGTGCCTGCGCCCGCTGCTGCCGGATCGCCTCACGCTCCTGTTTGCCGCGCAACACCGCCTTGGGCGCGCCCAGACTCTCCGCATAGCTTTCCAGCGCAGCGTCAAAATTGATATTGTCCAAAGTCTCAGGGTTAGCCTGCGCCAGATTGATGGCAAAGCTCATGGTCTGGTCGAGGCTGGACGTGCTCACCAAACGCTGGGCCTGCGCCAGCACGGAAACAAACTCGATATCCACTTCCGCGCCGGACAAACCCTCCGGCAGTTCCGGCAACAAATCCCACTCCGTCATGAGCTGAAAGGTCCGCTCAATCAGCGGGGCATACAGCTCCTTTTGCAAGCGCTCCACCACCGGCCCGATAAGGATCAATTTTTCCTGCTCACGCGCCTCGATTTCCGTGGCTGTGATTTGCCGCCGGTCGGAAGAAATGAGCATCTTGAACAAGTCGGAATACAGCCCGTCATGGATGATCTGCTGCACTTCCTGAATGCCCTGCATGGTGAATTGCAAGGCCGCCGGGGCTGGCTGCTGAATGGGCACAATGGCCTGTCCGGGGTTGACGCTCGCAAGGTTGACGTAGTTCAGTCCGGAGGGGCGCAAATCCACGCCGGACTTGCGCAATTGCGCATCCACGGCCAGCGGCGGGTCGGCTATCTTGTGCTGCATCTTGCGCAAGGTCACGGTCTGGGCCTGCAACATGCGGCAATCCGCCAGCACATCCATGGCCGGGGAGCGCCCGTACACGTCCAGCCCGGTAATGTCCCAGCGCGGACAAAAGGCCGGGAAACTGTCGTAGCCGCTTTCCCGCAGCAGAGACGGTTTTCCGCCGCCCGCCCCGTCCAGCCACCACAGTGAGGCTACGGGCTTGCGAAAGCGCCCCTTCTCTCCGCGCCAGTCCTCACGCGGGAACAGGGCGTGGATCACGTCAAAGCGCTGCATGTCCGTGCCGCGCTCCGCAGTGCGCCGGATATGTTCCGGCACGTCGCCCGCCCCGAACTCCTGCACAATCTGCCGGGCGGTCATGGCCACGCGGCGGAACAGGGTATCCACCTCACCCCGCTCGTTGACATCCAGACAGTATTCCCCGGCGCGCAACACAGTAAAATTCAGCCCCTTCTCGTCCGCCGTCTCGAGGAGAACCCCCGTGCCAAAAGTGCCCAAATCCGCATACAGTGAATGCACCGCATTATAAAAATTGCTGCGGTGGAACATGGTCTGCATACGGCGGGTGACTTCATCCAGCCACGCACCAACGTTGCCAGCCCGGCTCGGGTCGCCATTCCCCAGCCCCAGCTTGAACCAGGGCCGCACCGGGCTGGTCATGCCGCCCTGCAAGCCAGCCGCAAGCGTGCGCATGTCCAGCACGCCCACACTGTTGACCAGCTTGTTGTTCAGAATGATCGGCTTTCTCCCCGCCTGACTGTCCCGATCGTAACGCCAGCCCATAGGCAGGAAGTGCAGGGCAAGGTCGCGCCACGCGCTTTCCCAGCCTGCGCGTTCGTTGCGCAACGCCTGCCAGCGCGCATTCAGGAGTTTCAAATCCTCTGCCATTTCAGGTTCCCAGCTTTGTTTTTCCACTACCGGAGCCGTCCACCCCGCCCAGCGGCGATGTATAAATGCTGCCGCTGATGCCCGCCGCCTTGCGCGCCTTCTCTTTTTGATCTTCGCGCGCCGCCGTAGCCGCTTCCGTCACACTCTTGGTCTGCTGTACCTTCGGCGTCGGCGGGGGCGTGTAACTGCTCCCGCCGCCTTTTCCTCCTCCACCGCCCATAGAAAACTCCTTCTGATTTGCAGGTGATTTGCCTGATATTTTTCCGGGGGGGATAATCCCCCCCAGGCCCCCTTATCGAGGCCGCACCGCTCTGTTCAAAAGCTCATGCGCACGCCCCAAAACAACTTTCAGAACAGAGCGGCGCGGCCTATAATGAGGGTCAAGGGATGCTTCAGCCGTTGCGACGAAGGAAGCTACGGATGAAGACAGCAGAGATATCATGCCCCTTGCGGAGGGGTGCGGGGAGGCAGAGCCTCCCCGGTCTGGCTAGTCATATCGAGTATTGTCAACACACCATCACACACTCTGTTATGACGCGCGGCGAGCACGCAGGCCCCCGGCACCACACCCGCGCGGCGAAAGCCCATGTCTTGCGCAAAACGCAGGGCGTGCCGGAACGGCGCGGGCGTCAGCCCCACCAGAGATTGCATGCCGCCGTCACGCAACATGAGCAGCCACTCACGGGCCAGCCCGGCTCGGGTTGCCAGCCCGGCTCGGAAGTAACAAAAATGAGCCAGACCGCTTTTGCCGGTCACACCGTTGACCACGGCCATAACCAAAGGCACGCCGTCCTCACGGAAGGCCGCATACGTCCAGTGGTTATCGTGGTTGAATTTTTCGATGAACGCATCGCGGGACGGTACACCGTCGTAACAAAAGGCTTCCAGCAGGCCATCTGCCCCCATGGCATCATACAGCGCACCCAGCGAGAGCGGCCCGCTTACGTCAAACGTGTCTGTACCCGGCACATCACACAGCCAGAAATGCCCATTATTGCAAGACATGCTCATGCTTCCCACCTCAACACGTTGTACTCCGTGCGCGCGACGTCACTTTCCTCGCCTGTGCCCCAGTCCAGCACGTTGAAATCCGATTGCGCCAGATTCCGCCCGCGCGGTGTCGTATCCACCGGAGCCGCAAAGGTCAGGGCCAGGGCATCCGCAATGTCCGGTGACGCGCCCAGCCGTTCCTTGATTTTGTCCTTGGGTTCCAGCACGATTTTCCCCGCCGCGTCGTACCAGTACAGCGGTGTGGAAAGTTCCGATTTCAGCCGCGTGTTCTCCGCTCCCTCACAGGGCAGACAGCCGCCCGCCTTCAGCCACTCGCGCACGGCAAACCACATCTCCGAACGGCGGTTGACAAAACGCGCTTCCTGCAAGGCCCGCCCGCCGAACGGCACTTCGATCACCTCATGTCCGAGATGCCGCAGGCGGTCGATCACGCCCTGTCCCTGCCCGGCGTCGATGAACACGGCGTGGGGGCGATGCTCCGCAATGGCCGCCGCCACCCGGTCGGCCAGTTCCATGTTGTCCAGCCCGCGCAGCACGATGGGCGCAAAAGCCTGCAAGCCCTGCCGCCGGAAGATGACGGAGGAATCCGAGCCGAAGCGCGCCACGTCCACGCCCAGCACCACGGGCATCCCTTTTACATCGGCATAATCCACGCGCCGGGCGCAAGCCTCCGTCACAAGGTCAATCGGAATCAGCATATCGTCCGCGGAAGCGGAAAAGTCGCACAGCATCTCCTGCCGCCAGGCGCTTTCTGAAAGCTCCTGCCGCAGACGCTCCACTTCTTCACACGGCAGAGCTTTGGTTTCGTCCACGCGAAAAATAAGCGCCGTCCATTGCGCGTTTCCTTCGGCTTCCAGCCTGCGGGCGCGCTCATACAGTTCGGAAAACAGATTCACTCCCTTGGGCGTGCCGATGAACAGCGCCCAGCCCTGACGGTCGGCCAGCGCAGGCTGCACGATTTCCTCCCACACCTCGCGTTTCATCTGCGCCACTTCGTCCAGAATCACCCCGTCGAAATACAGGCCGCGCAGGGCGTCGGGATTGTCCGCGCCGAACAGCCGCATTTTCGCGCCGCTTGGCAACGTCACGGAAAGCTCGCTCTCGTTCACCGCCCGGCCCGGCAAAGGCGCGGAGTAATGCTTGAGATAATCCCAGGCCACAGCCTTGGCCTGATTACGGAAGGGCGCGACGTAGGCGAAGGAACCGCGCTCCCGCTTGCACAGCAGCGCCTGTTTCAAAAGATGGTTCACGGCCAGCACGGTTTTTCCAAATCGCCGATGCGCTACCAGCACGGCGAAACGATGCGCCTCCAAAACCTCATGCACGCCCGGATAGCGCGGCTTGTAGGGAATAGTGATTTTGGTCAGTTCTGCCATAATCTCTCCATGCCGCTCGACCTCGTGTCCTGCGGGGCACTCGCTCCGCTTCGCAAAAAACACGGTTTTTGCTTCGGCGACGCTACGCGGCCTTTGCTTTTTTGGCGGAGTATTACTTCTGCCATGCCAACACCAGGCCTCCAGAAACTTCGGTTTCAACTTTGTCAGTGATTCCCCATGCCTTGCGTTCGCCTTCCTGCCGGATCTTCAGCGTCTCAGCGGTAATTTTCGCCAGCTTGGCCGCCTCGGCATCCTGTTCTGTTACCGCGTCATCAACGAGCAGCCGGATCTTATTCCACTCCTCCCGATGCCGCCGGATAATGGCGTTCTTCCCCTCGCCTGCGACCTTGTTTTTTGTGGGAAGGGGCGCACTACGTTGTCTGGCGTGAACAGTTGTTTGCCCGGCTGCCCCGGAATCCTCTCCGGTCCCATCCTGCATCCAGCCTTCGCGTCTGGCCCGTTGTGAAATAGCGGCCTGGCTCACCCCATGCTTGCGGGCAAGTTCGACCTGTGTTGCCCCGGTCTCGTACTCAGTCTGGATCATTTCCCAGTCGTAACGCGCGCTCATGTCACACCTGCCAGTAACGCTGGATCACGGCCACCAACGCCGCGCCCGCAGCACCCGCTCCGGCCACCCATCCGCCGATCCAAATCTGGCGGCGCTCCAGCGCGGCGAGGCGTTTGCCATGATCTCTGATTTGCGAAACCACAGACGAGGCAATCAGCTCCTTGACCTCGTCCATTTTGGCTTCCAGCCGGGGCAAACGCTTTTCGATTTCAAGCTCACGCTGATGATCTTCCATCTTAAAACCTCAATCCCAACATGACATTTGACCGCTCACGGCTCGGCTCCCTGTTCGCGGGGGCAAGCCCCGACGAACCCTTGCCGTTCGTTCCAGGCTCGCTAACGCTCGCGATTCCGTCGGATAAGGTAAGAACATATCTTTTCATGCTAAAACCCCAATCCCAACATGCCCAAAAGGATGCGGGAGACTTCGCCCAGCACGGAGGGCGGCAGCTGTACATCCGGCCAGTAGGTGGAAAGCACGGGCCGGACCACCACTTCCCAGGCAAAGGCCAGCGACAGCACCCACCCCAGAAAAGAACGCCACAGCCGCAAGCGGGAAACGGGGGCACCGGACAGCTCCGCCTGGTTGATGGCGGACTGGTTTTCCGCCACTTTGCTCCGGTCGGGCAAAAGACGGTTTGTAATCCTGTCCAGCAACGAGCCGAGTACCGGGATGGCGGAAAGAAAACTCATCGCGCGCCCCGATCTTGCGCGGGCCATTCCCCGGTCACCATCTGCTCCGCAAGCTCGCTCGCCCGCCGCCCCACCTGCCCGGCCCATTTCGAGGCCAGCATACCACTTCGGGCATCCTCCCAACGTCCCTCGCGCACGGCCTGAAGCGTGGCGTGAAAGCCGAGCAATCCTGCAAGCCCCATGTTGAAGGCCATGTTCAGCAGCACGGCGGAACGCGCTTCGCCTGCCTTGCGCCACCAGGGCAGGGCACGATCCAGAGCCACACCCAACATGCGCACGTCCTCGAACAAAATTTTGCGCGCCCGGGGTTCATCAATCTTTGCCCCTTCTCCAAGCCCTGTAAGGGGGCGCGCATCCAGGTTGTGTCCATAGCCAATGGTCAGCGCGCCAGCGGGACAACGGTAGGCCACATGGCAGCCCGCACGATCCCGCTTCGCCCCTTCGTGCCGCATGAGCTGCTTCAGCAGCATTTCATTTTCCTCAATTCGTCCCGGCATAGTTCCTCCCGAAGCCTTGCCTGTTTGTTCAGATTTTTCCGGCAGACCTTCGCGCTTGTCTGACCTGATGGGGAGATCTTACCCCCACTTTTCGGGCCGGACAGGCTGGGGAGGAGCACAGGCATCCCTCGGGAGGGGCACAGGAGGGGTTGACAAGGGCAAAAAAAGCCCCGGTTCCGAACCATCTCGGAGCCGGGGCGCGCCCTGCAAAGCAGGCAATATTGCCGGAAATTTGGGGATGCCTGATCCCACCCGGCATACAGGACTGTTTTCAACTTCCCCTGGTTGTCTGCCACTTGGATGTTTCAATCCACAGCCGCCAGATAAAACCATGTAGATTGCTCCTCCAGAAGGAGAGGAGCTATAAAAATAAGTTCATCGGCCTCGCCGCTTTATCTATTCCCTCTTTGGCAATCCCACTCACCCTCATCCATATTTATCCCTGTCAGAACATTACCTCAGGCGGCATTGGCATCCAGGATACGAGCGCGCCACACTTGAAGCATTCCGGCCTCGGCGCTGTAGCGGGTTTTACTCCCCGCGCCTTCTACGGCAATGGGTGCCCCTTGTTGCACCCAGCTCCGCACAGCTTTCTCTCCCACCCCCATCTCCTCACAAATTTCGCTCATACTACGCAAGATTTTGGGTAGATACGCCACCGCGACAGACTTCATGACCTCTCTCCTTTTTTGTTTGCGAAGAACCTCTTGTAAGTAATATTACCAATAAGAACACAAAATATCAATATTAGTATCCCTCAAGCAATTATAGCGGAATACTGGACATTTTTTTTGCCTTTCGGTAAAGTACCTCCATGAAAACAACATTTTACAATAAGGTGATGGCCGCACTCCGCGACGGGGTGAACAAGTATGGGAATGCGGCGTCATTGGCTCGGGCATCGGGGGCTTCGCCCGCGAATCTCAGCCGTTGGCTTTCGGGTGAACGGGTGCCCCGCCTTGCGGAAATATCACCTGTACTCGATCTGCTCGGCATAACGCCTTCAACACCGCCAGCCGACGCAGGACGCGACGTCTGTTTTGTGGATGCCAAAATCGTCCCCGCCGGGGAACGCGTTGAACCGCCCCAGGCCGAAGATTACCTTGCCGCGCCGCTGGTGGGTGAAGTGGGGGCCGGGCCGGGCTATCTGCCGCAGGAAGATATCAAGAGCTGGTTTCTCGTGTATCGCAACCTGCCCGCCATTCGTCACCGCAGCAACCTGATGGCAGTGGAAATAGGGAAGAACTCCACCAGCATGCAGCCGCTTCTCAATCCCGGTGATATTGTCCTTGTGGACCGGAACGACAAAGATGTGGATTACCCCGGTCACATCATGCTTGTGCGCGACCCTGACGGTCAGGGCATGGTCAAGCGCGTTTCCGTGGAGGAAAACCGGGGCGATTTTATCATTCAGTTCTACAGCGACAATGCCGTGCGCAACCCGCCCATGGTGTTCAACCTGCGTTCCGATTACCTCGGCGAATGGGAGCGCGCCATTGTGGGGCGTGTTATCTGGGCCTGGAGCGACATACGCGAAAAATAGGCTTGACATAAAAAGACTACAGGCCGCCGAAAGGCGGCCTGCTTGATGGAAAACCCTGCAGCATGGAGTTGCGCCGTCAGGAGTATTTCAATGTTGAAATGCTCTGGGTCGCCTTAGCGACTTGACAAAAAGACATAAAAATCAGTTGCTTTACGGCACGATAACGCCGCAACCTGCCCCAGATTTCTGGTCACGCAGATGAAATTTACCCCCTAAGGCCGCCGAAAGGCGGCTTTTTTTGTGCTTATTCTTCTTAAGCGTAAACTAATATTGACATCTCTTTTCCAAAAGGTAATAATATATCTGTCAAACAACGCTCCTGTTTTCTCAAAGCGCGGCTCAGCCCGCTGGAAGACATACGCGTCATGCGACAGGTTTCGCAGATACCGAGCTCGGCAAGCCGCAAGCCCGCAGGGGTGGGAAAGCACGCGACGGCAGGGATGAAACCGGACGGCACAGGCATCGCCGGGGAGATTTCCGGTGACATTTCAGGCACGGCACATACCGGTAGCGGTCGCCCTTTTCCGCTTTCGCGCGGCGGCAAAGGCGGCCGTTTTCCGCATTATTTCTTTTGCCATTTTACACCAGCGCGGCGTGGAGGCGCATACTATGGTAAGACTCAATTCCCATCTGGACGGCTACGCCACACTGGATTCTTTTGTCCCCCTGCCTCCGGGCGAATACCCCGTGCGCATCGTCGGGTCACAATTGCGCGGCACCCGCAGTGGCGGGGGCATGCTTCGCTTCGCCTATACCGTCACCGAAGGCAAACACAGAGGATGCAGAATATTTGATCATCTCAATCTCTGGCACGCCAATCCCATGACTGTAG
>JAEXGX010000393.1 GCA_023450535.1 Pseudomonadota bacterium
ACGATTACCTCGGAGATGTGATGGGCGACCTGAATGGCCGTCGTGGCAAGGTGCAGTCCATGGAAGCCCGTGCAGGCGCTCAGGTTATCCGTGCGCAGGTGCCGTTGTCCGAAATGTTCGGTTACGCCACGGATCTGCGTTCCCGTACTCAGGGCCGCGCGACCTTCACCATGCAGTTTGACCATTATGAAAAGGTACCCGCGAGCCTTGCGGAAGGCCTGATCACCAAAAAGGCGTAAAAAGCCTTTCGGCGAAGCTTGACAGGCGCCGATAAAAGTGCAATAACTACGCCCGTTGCTTCGGCAAGTGGCGTTAGTGCACGAGTCAAGCACACGGGTCATTAGCTCAATTGGTAGAGCAGCTGACTCTTAATCAGTTGGTTCGGTGTTCAAGTCACCGATGGCCCACCAAACAGTATGAAGCAAGGACCTTCGAGAAATCGAAGGTCCTTTTTTAGTTAACGCCCCCTCCAGCCTGGCTGAGGGGAAAAAAGCTTTCAGCTTTACTTATATTGTAAAAACTCCTTTTGATTTGTTAGCGTTGGACTGCGGTCTGGCAATTGTGGTCAACAACAAATCAAAAGGAGGTCACTATGGGTGTTGCCAAGAATTTGGCGCATACAAAATGGAACTGCAAATACCACATATTTTTTTTTCCTTAACTATAGGAGATAATTTTTTTACGGTGAAAAGAAAAAAACTGTTGGTGAAATTCTACGTAAACTATGTGAATGGAAAGGAGTAAATATTCTAGAAACTGAGTGTTGTCCCGATTATATACATATGCTGCTGGAGATACCGCCTGAAATGAATGTATCGATTTTTATGGGGGACTTGAAAGGTAAAAGTATCTTGATGTGTTATGATAGTCTGGAGAATTGAAATTCAAGCACCGCAACCAAAACCAAGAATTTTGGTGCAGAGGATACTATGCGGATACGGCAGGTAAGAATAAGCAGAAGATTCAAGAATATATATGAAAACAATTAGATGAGGACAAGCAGGGAACTCGATTATCCATTCCATATTCGGGAGCCCGTTTGCGGGCGGCAAGTGACAGAAATGCGGATGCCAGACCGGATTGTTCAGAAGAAAAGAATTTATGCTGTGGTGCAAGAAAGTTCATCGCATTTTCCTTTTCAGCAAAGGATGCAACAGGAGCTGACAAGAATGGCTGAACAGGAAGAGCTGCGGGCTGTTTTCGTCAGAGCAGAAGGATAAGGGAGCCGGCCGTGATTAATGTTCCACCGAGTATGAGTTTAAGGCTCACACTTTCTCCAAGCAGTAGAATTGAAAGCAGTATGGTAAGCGGCACGCTGAGTTTATCGATGGGGGCAACTTTGGAAACGTCGCCAAGTTGCAATGCCTTAAAATAAAACAGCCACGAGAGTCCTGTGGCAATGGCGGAAAGAAAAAGAAAGAGCAACGTACGAGGAGCGATTTCACGCACCTCGCGCACGGCTCCAGACATGATGGCGATTCCCCACACCAGGACGAGAATAAAGCTTACCCGCACTGCCGTGGCCAGATTGGAATCGATACCTTTTACGCCCATTTTTGAAAATAAGGCGGTTAGGGATGCGCATACAGCGGAAAGCAGCGCATAATATTTCCACATAATGCATTCCTCCTATCCGATGGTGATACCTTTCCAGGCAGCACCGTGCATGTTTTGGTTTCAGATACAGCGAGAAGTAAGAATAGCAACAAAAAATGAGGCGAAACTTAGGGAGCGTTTGGAAATTTGACACATATGAATTATCCTGTATTTATTATTAATTTTTTTTCGAACAACAAGTGTAGAATCCTTCAAGTGAATCGCTTCTTCTTTGGACAATTTCTTGCCGCATACCTTACCGAGGACAGTCATTTCATCCATGCTCATGACACTTCTCCCATGACACGTTCAAACATTTTTGCACAGAACGCCCGCCAGCGCTGCAATTCCGCCCGCGTACCAGAAGGTATTTCAGGTGACAAAGCCCCCGCCGGAGGCTTTCTCGTCCGTCACCCGCAAGTATCCATAACAGGAGGCAGAGGCATGCCGGTAAAGGCCCGTGAAGCGGCCCGACCGGGCATGACCTTGCCCTCGTATCTGCTTCCGGCACACATGCAGGTGCGACGGCCGAAAAGCCGGGGAATAAGGAGTGTTCAGTATTCCTCCGTCTTGGAAGTAAGCTTTTCCAGAAGCTCGTTGATGTTGGAAGCTTGCCGCGCGGTTGTGCGGGGACCGAACTTAACGGTTTTTTGAGGAGGCGCATTACCACGAAAATGTGTCGGTTTTCTTCAAGGAAATCACCGACTGTATGAACACTTGCTTGAAGACATACTTCGGGTATCTTACCCTTGACTGTGAATTGCAGTATTTTAATAGTCCTACTGCCAAACTTTTGTTGAATATACTCCTTCAGATGGACAGCCATGCTATCGATGTCAAACGGGTGACCGTCAACGGGGTTACCACCGCAGATAATGACATCATTATTGAGTGTGGGAAGGATTTTATGGAAGAACTGGGAGCCTTGCAGTTCAATATGGTGACAGACAGACGCTATTGAGCTGTCTGCTCAAAGCAGACGCCATGCTCAAGCAGCAGAGCAAAAGCGCGCGAATCCGTATCTGTTCGATTCAACGCCGGTTCCACGGCATGTGCGACAGCAGCACTCCCAGTCCGCAGAATCCGGTTACTCCGGCAAAGATGAGGCCTGCTCCGACAAAGCCAGCGAGCCAGTACATGGGGTGCCAGACATAGCTGCCCAGAATGCCGAGCAACACCAGAGAGCCCGCGCTGATCTGGATTTGCCTGAATAGGGAGAACGGGGCATTGCCGCGTTCCACGGGCAAGCCTGCCGTTTCCCATGCAGACATGCCTCCCTCGATCTGAAAGGCCTTTACGTTTCCGGCAAGGCGTTCCAGACGTTCTGCGGCCTTGGCGGTGCGGTTTCCCGAGTGGCAGAAAAAAACAAGAGGCTTGTCCGGAGCGTTGGTATCTTTCAGATCCTGCGTGGCAATGGCCGAAAGCGGTACATGGCGTGCTCCGGGAATGAATTTTTCCGCATATTCCGAGCTTTCACGTATGTCGATGAGGCGGACCTCTCCGTTTTTGAACATTTCAAAGGCGTGTTGGGGGGATAGCGTGGGAAGCATGGAATTTCCTCCGTTGGATGGTGGAAGCAGGGCAGGCGTATTCTAGCCGAGTTACTGTCCGAGCAAAGTCATGACGCGCATGCGATGGATGAGTAGCGCATTCTTGTCGATATTGGGCAGTTCCGCGCCGGGCCGCAGGGATGTTACCACAGCCCGTCCGAGAACGTAGCGTCCGGGCCAGCCTCCGGTGGCAGGTGAAGGCTCAGTGCGCAGCCCCCAGATGTTGTGGAAAAAAGCAGGGCGTCCGTCATGCGGGCCGACGTACAGGCCGATATGGCCGGGGAGTTGGAGCAGGGTGAGGAAGGGGACTCCTTCAGCCAGAACTCGGCGTTCCTTTTCTTCCGGCGAAAGCTTCTGAAGATCGATCTTCACTCCCGCCCCGGCCTGCGCGGAAGAATTGCGGGGCAGCCAGATGCCGAAGGGCGCGAACAGATCGCGCAGGGTGGAGGAACAGTCGCGATCCCCGTACAGGCCGCCCCATCCATAGGCTTGCCCCATCATGCGATCACCCAGTTCAGCCACGCGCCCGGGAGTCAGAGGCTGGGGCATGGAACGGAAGGTGGATGCGCTTGTCCGTACACGCGCGATGCG
>JAEXGX010000402.1 GCA_023450535.1 Pseudomonadota bacterium
CACTTGACCTCTACGGCAAGTATTTCTGGACGCGGGTGCAGGGCGATTCCTTCACCCTCTCCACCGGCGAACACCTGAAATTTGAGGACGTGGACTCCAGCCGTCTGCGCTTCGGCGGGCGCTTTGCCTATACGGTCAATGAATACATCGCCCCGTATGTCGGCGCGGCCTGGGAGCACGAGTTCAACGGCAAGGCACGGGGCACCACCAACGGTTTCGATATCAGCGCTCCCAGCCTGCGCGGCGATACCGGCATAGGCGAACTGGGCCTGACCTGGACACCCAGCGCCACGTTGCCGCTTTTCGTGGACCTGGGCGTGCAGGGCTATGTGGGCACGCGCGAAGGTGTAATCTGAAAGAAATTAATACATATAAGGCACAAAATTCGGCTGTTCTGCTGTCCGAGCCTGTACGCCCTGCGGACTACAGGCACGGATCTGCGGGCCACCTGTTGGGTGGCCCGCAAATGAATTGAAAATTGCAAACACAAAAACCTTTAATGCTCAACTTTGGCAATGGCGCTGCAATCCTCACGATCAAAGGCCCCGGCCTTTTTATATAGTTCGTAAGCGCATTGCGCCAGAGGCATGGACAATTCTTCCGCTTTTGCGGCGCAGTCCAGGGCAATGCCCATATCCTTGCGCAACAGACTGAGGGCAAAGGTAGAGGTGTAGTTGTTTTTCACCATTTTACCGAAGTTCCGGTTAAACTGGGTGGAAGCTCCTGCGCTGGCCTGCACTACATCGGCAAGCTGTTCCATGTCCAGCCCTTCCGCTCTGGCGAAGCGGTAGAATTCGCCCACTGCTGCCAGATTGATCGCGCCCAGCAGATTGGTCATGGCCTTGATCAACTTGCCGTTGCCTACCTTGCCGAGCTGGTACACTTTTTCCGCTATGGGGGCGAACACGTCTTCCGCCGCCCTGAATGCCTCCGGATCGCCCGCCCCCATGATGGTCAGTGTACCGTCAATGGCTTTGGGCAACGCCCCGGTAATCGGCGCGTCGATGACCTTCACCCCGCGATCCGCATAATATTCCGCCACTTCGCGCACCACTTCCGGCGAACAGGAGGTCATTTCAATGATGATTGCCCCCTCCTTCACTGCTGTGTGCATGGCCTCGTTCATATAGACTTCGCGCACCGAGGCGTCGTTGGGCACAATGCTGATGATGAAATCCGCCGTGCCCACCATGTCTTCCAGCCGTTCGTCGATAATCGCGCCGTGCTTTTGCACTTCCTGCGGGCCTTCCACAAGACCCTGATACACCATGACCCGCAGCGTGTGCCCGGCCTTGAGCAGATTTTTTGCAATGGGTGTGCCCATGGTTCCGAGGCCGAAAAAGGCTATTTCCGCCATGATTCTCTCCTGTTTATTACAGACTAAAGTTCTTGAGCAAACGCCCCTCGGCACCTGCCCGAAAGGGGGCTTGTCCGTCATTTCCCCTAGTCGCAAAGAGGTTTAGGGAAACAGAGAGCAGCGCGGGGCATGATGCCCCTGCCCCCTCAATTATGACACCATGTTATAAGTATGGGGGTCCGGGGGAGATTATCTCCCCCGGCTTATTCTCTTCATTAATTAAGTCTCAGCAGCCGGGCCGCGTTACCGTACAGAACCTTTTCCGCCGCCGGACTGTCAGCGCCCAGGGCAAGCTCCACCTGAAGCACGGCGTAGTGAAGATCGCTGAAGGGGTAATCGGTGCCCAACAGTACCTTGTCTTCGCCCAAATGCTCCACGGCCTCCCGAATCTGGGCGGCGGCGCAGAACGTGGTATCGGTGTAGACGTGATCCAGCCCCTTGGTCAACTCGGCCAGCTTTGAAGGATAGTTCTTGCCGCAGTGCGCCGCAATAACGTCATAGCGGGGATACCTGTGCGCCAGCTCCACAAAATCTTCCAGCTTCCCGAACTCGGGCGTGGTAGGATAATCGGCTTCCTGATCGTGCAGGTAATAGCTGCTCTGCCCCACATGCGCCAGGATGGGCAATCCAGCTTCACCGAACAATTCCACGACCTCGTGCATGCGCGTGTCGGACAGGCTGACGTTCTGAAGCACAGGATGAACCTTCACCCCTCTCGCCCCGCATTTGATGTCTTCACGTAACTTGGCCATCATTTCCGCATGCGGGCGGAAAAAATCAGGATTGGTGAAGGGGAGCAGACGCGGTTCCAGACGCGAGGCCGCAAGGTATTCGTCAAAGCTGGTATAGGGGTTTACGGGCAGGATGACGGAATACGCGCCGTTTTCCCTGTCCAGCGTCTTGCCGATATTTTCATAGGTGGCGTACATCAGGCGATTCTGGCCGGAGGCCATGCGGGCCTGAAGCTCGGCTGCACTTTTGCCTTCCGCCTTGAAAGTAAAGCCGTTACGGTCGTTTTCAGAGAAGCAGTCGCCCAGATCTTCGGGGCGGGTCAGACCAGTGCGGAAGGAAACATTTTTACCCGTAAAAATATCGCCCAGATGAGCGTGAAAATCGATAACCTTGCGCATGATGTAAACTCCTTGATAGTACGGCCCGATGAGGGGTGCAGGGGGAATCATTCCCCCTGCCGGGGCTTTGGGCAGAGCC